>JAIXKT010000019.1:53722-114302 GCA_026932145.1 Bacteroidia bacterium | reverse complement strand
CGTCAAACTGTCTAAAAACCTCTTCTTTATTAACTCATTGATTGTTAATAACTTATCTCTAAATAATTAGCTTATCCGTTTGATTTTCAGTATATTTGCCTTATGAAATATATCATTGGTAAAAATAGAAATCAAGTGGAGTTTTACAGTTTGGAAGAACTCATTGAGCAAGATAACGAAGTTCGGTTGATTGATTTGTTTGTGGATAGTTTGCCTTTGGGTGAATTTGGGTTTTCGGAATCAAAACAAAACGAGCAAGGCGGAAGACCTTCTTATCATCCTTCGGATTTGTTGAAGTTGTTTATCTACGGTTATTTGAACCGCATTCGCTCTTCTCGACAATTAGAAAAAGAATGTGTGCGCAATATGGAAGTAAAATGGTTGATGCGGAATTTAGTACCTGACCACAACACGATCTCCAACTTTAGAAAAGATAATCCAAAGGCTATTAAGAAAGTGTTTCGGGCAACGGTAGAACTTGCCAAAAACTTTGAGTTGATTGGCGGTAAACTCTTGGCAGGTGATGGCACAAAATTGCGAGCACAGAATTCAAAAAAGAACAACTTTAATCAAAAGAAAATCGACCGTCATTTGGCTTACATTGAAGCAAAGCTGGAAGAATATAACGCTGTTCTTGCGCAAGAAGATGGTGATAGCGAACAAAAGGCAAAAGCACAAAAGAAAATCGAAGAACACCTCTTTCACAAGCAAAAATACCACGACTTAGAAAAACAGCTCGAAGAATCGGGTGAAGTCCAAATATCCACCTCAGACCCGGATAGCAGACAGCTCATTATTCGCAATTACATTACTGAAGTTGCATACAATGTGCAATCAACCGTTGATGCTAAACATAACATTCCCATCAATTTTGAAGTTACCAATGAAAACGATTCCAAAGCTATGGGAAGTATGTTGGAGCAGGCAGTAGAAGTACTCGAGCACAATGATTTTACAGCCCTGTTTGACAAGGGCTATCACACAGGTTCAGAATTTGTGAAAGCAGACGAATTGGGTGTAGAAGTCTTGGTGGCCGTTCCCGACATCTCATCTTCTTCCATGGCTCCCGATCCTTCCTACAATGTTTCCAACTTTATTTACAATAGCGAAAACAACACTTATACTTGTCCGCAAGGAGAAACGCTTTCTAGCAACGGAAATTGGTATCAAAAAAGCAGAAATCACCAAGGGCGAAAAAAGCAGGAGTCTGTGGCAATGCAACAATACAAAACTACCGCCTGCAAAACTTGTCCTGTTTACGAGCGTTGCACCAAAACCTCCAGAAATAGAGGAAGAATCATTGAACGCACGGCTTATGCACATTTACTCGAGGAAAACAAACAACGCATCCAAGAGCGATACGAACAATATCAAAAACGGCAAGCGATTGTAGAACACCCATTTGGAATCATCAAAAGACAATGGGATTATTCTTACATCATGACAAAACAAGGTATCAATAGAGCTTCGGCAGATGTTGGATTGATTTTTACCGCATTCAACCTCCGTAGAATCTTCAATATTTTAGACCCAAACCTGCTCAAAAAGTTCCTAAGAGAACTTGGCTTTTATTTTTCGCTCTCCACAAGCAAATTTAAGCCGTTTTCACAGCACTTTATTTTTCATTTTAGAGAAATCTATTTTGAAAAAAGACTTTTTAAAGTTGCTTAAAATTGAAATTAATGTGTAGATTAGTGAAAGAAATTAACGGAGAAAGGAAGTTATTAGACAGACTGCCGTTATAGGCTATGGTATAAAAAAAGCCGTGAATAGTAAATAAATATAATTTTGTAACAATTAAATTAATCAAATCGTATGGCAACATTTCTTAAAACAGTTCGAAACACCGTAAAAAACTGGTATATTCCAGCAATCATTGGTGTATTATTTATCCTACTTGGGGGCTATTTATTTAGCGTTCCTGTTGCGACTTATTTAACGCTGACCATTTTTTTTAGTCTGACTTTCCTATTTTCAGGAATTTTGGAAATAGTGTTTTCCGTTCAGAATAAAGATGAACTCGAGGGTTGGGGTTGGTATCTTACAAGTGGAATTTTTAGTTTACTTATCGGTATCGTTTTAGTATCAAAACCTGACGTTGCAGCAACTACATTGCCATTTTTCATAGGATTTAGTTTACTGTTCCGTTCTTTTCAAGGATTGGGATTTTCCTTTGAACTGAAAAATTACGGTGTGATAAAATGGGGTAATCTAGCAATCTTGAGTATTTTGGGGATTATATTTTCATTCTTACTTATCGCAAATCCGATTTTCACAGGAATATCATTAGTCGTGATGACGGCTTTATCGTTTATCTGTGTGGGTATTTCAGCTATTGTACTGGCTTTCCAATTGAAAAAGCTGAAAACACTTCCTGGAAAATTGAGAAAAGAATTGAAAGACAAGATTGAAGATTTGAAAGAAGAATATTACAACGATATTAAACGTGTTGATGATTAATTAGCAAATGTTAAAAAACAATGCAATGACCAGAACCACAGCCTATAACAAGCAGTTTGGCAAAAGAGCGGAGTTCCGTCTAAGTTGAACGTTTCGTCTTCGATTGTCGCAAAAACCGCTTGGTTTTTGCGATAAAAATTGTAAGTTCGCAACACCAAGCGGTTTTGCTTACGGTAGTGCTATATTGAAAATTTCGGCTTCGTTAGTCCGCTCCTTCGCCAAGCTGCCGGACCGTTATGCCTCATTGTGAAAGGACAAACCAGAAATATGAAAACATCTCTGACAATTATATTACTCTTAGTTTTTCTGACGAACAACGCCATAGCTCAAGTTGGTTTGACTAAGAAGGAAAACCCATTAAATGACGACTCGTATCTTCACCCCATAGACGCAATTACACCCTACACCCTAAAAAAAGGAGAATGGATTTATGCACAATCTATTCAAACACTACCGTTCCCTAGTTGGGCATTTTATGGTATAACTGATAGATTGACTGCACAGATAGATTTGTTACCGTGGCTTTACGGTGCATTTTCTGACTTAAAAAAACCAATCCCAAGTTTGAACTTAAGGTATAGATTTAATGAACAACAAGGGATTATACCAACAATTGGCATTGAAGCAATGTTTGTGCATTTTTGGGACACACTCCAAAGATTTGAAACCCCCACTCTGACTGTTTGGGAAAACGGCTCTTACTTTCATCTGAAACCATCATTGGGATATAATTTCAAAGACAAATATTACATTAATCTATCAGCTGGACTAGATTATATTGGAGAACTTATTTTGCGAAACAACGATTCGTTGAATTTTCAATCCAAAACATTTCAAAAAAGTTGGAATCCAAATTTTTCAATAGGGTTCGATTACAGACCATCAAAATGGATTAGCTATCATTTAGCATATACTTATGGTTCAACCTTGACATTTTTAGAAAATGTCCCTCGAAAACATCAATTGACTTATGGATTTAGAGTTGCACCATTTTATAAGAACCGATTTGGTGTTTTAAGAAATATGAGAATTGAAATATTAGCCATTAATGGTTTCTTCCCTGACATTGACGCTCAACAAGTATTTCCTTTACCGATTTTTCCTTATTTCTATTGGCAATGGACTAAGGAAAAAAAGAAATAAAACTATCACAAATGTCGAGTAAATTAATTGACAGAAAAGAACAACGAAGGCATAACAGCGTGTATGTAGCAATAGCGGGTGAAGTGGTAAATCGAAGGTCTGTGCCTCTAAGAAACCTTGTGCTAATCGGACAGGAACGTGTTTCTAATCCGCTACTGCACATACACGCGAACCGTTGTGCGTCAGTATTTCCGAGCAGTCGCACAAAACTCAACATTGACAAATAGGACGACACATTTTGACGTAAAGACAAACTAACTTTGATGAAAAATAAAATATGACAGAAACAGTTTTTGAAATTTTAGCAGAAGGCGGAAGCTTAACAATTGAACGCAAACGAAACCGAAACGGAGAAAAATTCATTTATCATCACAACGAAATGGATTTGACAGACGAAGGATTAGAAGTGAACGAAAAAGGCGAATACGAAAATTTCGACCAACCTTTTCAATTAATCAATTCTAAATATCCTTGGTTTAGACTTCATCTTACAACTCTTCACGAAGATTTTAGAGATTATGTTTTGTATGAACTCATCATCGCATTGAACAAACAAGGCGTAACACCAGACGAACTTCGTTATTCAAAACAAGATTTAGAAAAATCATTAAACGCTAAACTTGAATTCGGAAATCCGCCAGTTACAAACGGTTTGCAAATTATTAAAATATGCAACCTAATTAAACTTACTGAATACGATTATCAAAATTACACAGAAGAAAGTGGTAAACAAGATAGAATTAAGGGAAAGTATGAAATGTGGACAGATGAACAAACATATAATCCTGAAAATATGGAAGTATTAAGAGCGTCAAACAATTTTGAAACTGTTGGCAAACTTGAAATAATAGGAAACGCAATTGTTATAAAAAATGAGTTTGGGCAAATTGACTATACATTTCCATCAGACAAATTTACTGTTTCAACAAAACCAATTTTAAGTCAATCAATAGGTTGGTTTTACAAGAATATACATTTATGATATCAAATAGACTTTCCAAAGGAATTACAGGAATTGCAGGTGAATATTATGTAGCAGCTGAATTATCAAGACGTGGTTTTATGGCGTCTATTACACTACGAAATAATGATAGCGTAGACATATTAGCTTGTGAACCAAATGGATTTAAAACATTTGCAATACAAGTAAAAACAATTCAAAATAAATCAAAAAAATGGCCATTAAATAAAAAGGCTGAAAACATAAAGAGTAAAGACCTTTTTTATATTTTTGTTATGCTTAAAGATGAATTTGAAAGACCAGATTTTTATATTGTACCTAGTATTGAATTAGCTGAAAATGTTAGAAACAATCATCAAACTTGGTTAGACACACCGGGAAGAAATGGTCAAAAACACAATGACAATGATATGAGGTCTTTCAGAGATAACGTTGATATTTATAAAGAAAAATGGGAACTTTTGAATTAATTATGCCGAACGCACAACAGCAGTTTGGCAAAATGGCGGGTTCGGTGCTAAATTGAACATTTGGTTTTCAAATAAGCATTAGTGCTAAAATGAAAGTAAGTGCTTCAAAATCCGCCACTTCGCCAAGCTGCCAAACGTTATAAGCAACCAATAGGACATTGCGAACATGACGGACAGGAGCAACCTTCAACCAAAAAAGCCCACGCGCGCAACCGCACATTTAGGCACATTTCCATTTTCACAACCACAACAGGCAACGGCACATAAAAATGTAAAAGAGCCCAAATTCACCAACCGCACGCCAGCCCCAAAGTATAGATTATATTTCGACTTATATTTTCAATCATTCAAACCACCTTGAACATTTCTGTTTACAGAAAATAAAAATCAATAATTTAAATTAAATCCTTAATTTTAATCACATGAAAAAATATATAATAATTATTATTTCTTTGACCTTTTCCATAACCTTGAAAGCACAAAACACGGCCACAACCATCTGGACAGATACTTTCGGCTTACAGGACACGGTGCTTAAAATACCAACTGTTATAGACGGTAACGGAAATCTTTATGTAGCCGGCTCTTCAATTAACAGCTTAACAGGACCAGATATTGAAATAAAAAAGTACGACCAGTATGGAGCAACACTATTTACAATAAGCTACACGGGAAGTGGAAACTACAGAGATCAGGCCACAGCACTTGCCATAGACAGCAATCAGAATTTAATAGTAGCCGGATTTAGCTATATAAATGCAACCAATAACTACGATTTTTTAGTGCTCAAATACGACAGCACAGGCACCTTGCTCTGGACGTACACCTACAATGGAGTTGGAAGTGCGGCAGATATAGTGAGTGCCATTATTGTTGACACCACTAATATTTATGTTACCGGAGCAAGCATGGGGTATCTGACCTTATTTGATTATGCAACTATAAAATTAAACAGCAGCGGAAGTCAGCAATGGATAAAAACATACAACTACTTAGGGAATGATATTCCATTTAACGTAGAAATAGCCGACAATAACATATTTGTAAATGGAGGCAGCCAAAGCACCATTACCACCTATGATTATGCAAGGCTGCAATATACACCGGCAGGAACCACGGTTGATACACTGCGATCAGCAGGAGTCAGCTTTGATAAATTAACACAGGCAGTAACAGATGTAAACGGAAATGTATATGTTACAGGAGCAGAAGCAACACTATCAAACGGGTTAGATTATAAAACAATAAAATTCGATTACCAGGGAAATGTAAAATGGACAAGAACATTCGATCACACCTCACACCAGGATGATATAGCCAACTCTTTAGGAGTAGATTACTATGGCAATGTATATGTAACAGGCCAAACAAAAAACAGCAGCGGCAATGATGATTACTGCACCATAAAATACGACAGTACAGGAACACAGCAGTGGGTAAGATATTACAATTACAACCATGAGGACAAAGCCAACAGGCTGATTGTGGGTGATGATAATAATGTTTACATTACAGGCGAAAGCAGCAACGGCAGCAATAAAGATTTTGCCACCATAGGCTACAAAGAAAACGGAGACACCTTATGGACCATAAGATTTAACGGAGCATATAACAGCGATGATATAGCCACAGGAATTGAAAAACATGACGGACTGGTTTATGTGAGCGGGCAAAGTAAAATAAGCGCCACGACCTGGCAGTATGTAACCATAGCCTATGGCGAAGCCACGTATGAAGAAATACCCGATGCCTTTAACGAAGAGCCGGGTAATATGTGGTATTACCCAAACAATGGGCAGTTAGCGAATGATACGGGAGGCGTGGCAACAGAGGTAGCATACTATACCCAAAACCAAAGCCCCGCCATGTATTTTGATAACTATGGGGTAAATTACGTATTTAGTAAAATAGACAACGATACGGCCACAACCGATACACTTTATAAAGTGGCTATGAACTTTATAACAGATGCACCTCCTGTACCTGTTCCGGGAGCTATACCGGTAGGCAGTGCAGCAATTTTACCAAACGAAGTATATCCTAAAGGAAAAGAAAGCAGCCATTACCACAACTTTTATTTGCCACATTGCGCAAGCGGAGTAGTAGATGTACACGGCTACAAAGGTCTTTTTATAGAAAAGCTATACAAAGGCATTAATGTTTATTTTACAAGCAATAAGACAGGAGCCAAACATTACTTTGTAATTAACAGAGGAGCAGATTACACAGATATAGTGATGCGGCTTGCAGGAGCCGACAGCATTACCCACAGCCCCGGCACCTACAGCATACACACAGGCATCGGCACTTTAAAATACGATACGCTTGTGGCTTACGAGGTAGATGCTTCAGGAGCAGTAATCCCCAACACCATGCAGCCGCTTAATATTTATAAAGATACGGTTAACGGGCACTGGCATTTTGTACCTTTTACCTACAATACAAGCAATACGTTGGTGATTATGGCGAAGCAGAAGGAAAGGCAGGCGGCCAGCCAGGCAACAGGCTTATGCTGGAGCTCTTATTTTGGGAGAGAAGGTTTTGATGAAATTTATGCTGTAGATGCCGATGCCTCAGGTAATGCTTACACCGGTGGGTTAACGAGTAGTCATGGTTTTCCAAATACACTTGGACAAAATTTTGGTAGTTGGAACACAAATATGGTAACAACTAAATTTGATTCTGACCACAAAAGAGAATGGAGTACCTTTTACAGTGGTTCAAACGAACAGTCTGTTTACGATGTAAAAGTTAAAAGCAATGGCAGTGTTTACACCACAGGCTATACCAAATCTGCCTTATTTAACTGGGTACCAAATGGGAATGCTTATCTCGATAGTATTATAAATGGACCTACTGATGCCTTTGTAGTCAGGTTTGATCCAATAGGTACTATCAGGTGGGCAACGCACTTTGGAGGCACAGGCAGCGACTATGGCTATTCACTTGCTTTTGACCAGAACAATAATTTATTGCTGTGCGGTAAAGGAGAAACGGGTAATTTTCCTCTGAAAACCTGGGGCAGCGCCTATTATCAAACCAATGCAGGCAGCAGCGATGGCTTTATTGCAAGATTTGACCAAAATGATTCATTGCTTTACTGCTCGTTCATTGGTGGAAGTGCTGCTGAATTTGTTTCATCTGTAATAACTGACGGAAATAATAATGTAATAGTTTCGGGCAATACCTATAGCTCAAATTTTCCAACATTAAGTCCACCGGGCTCATATAAGGACAGTTTAAGAGGAGGCACTACGGATGATTTTATCTGTAAGTTTTCGCCAGCAAACAGTTTAATTTGGTCAGCTTATATAGGTGGTTCGGGCGATGAATATTCTATATTCGGTACCGCAGGTACAAAAATTGCTGCTGATGATAATAATAATATTTACCTTGTCGGATCTACTTACAGCAGCGATTTTCCTTTGTACAGCTCAACAGGTTTTAACGACCATACTTTTTCTTCCACAGACGGTTATATTATGAAGTTTTCTGCTGCAAACTGCGATACCTTATGGAGTACTTATTACAGCGAAACGGGTAAAACAGCCTTTACCTCCATTGCTGTTGACAATGAAAACCGCAAGTATATAGCAGGTGGAACAAACGATTTTGATTTGAATATTGTGCCGCAGCAAAGCGCTTATACGCAAAGCTCAGTTAATGGTAATGTCTATGTTTATCCATATACCGATGGAATACTTAATGTATTTAATGAAAACGAAGATATAATTTACTCCACCTATATTGGCGGAAAAACCTCTCAACCGTTTGTAACAGATTATGAATTAATTTATGACCTTGCAGCTGCGGGCAACCAGCTATACATGGTAGGCAAAACAAACGCTGATGATTCAACAGTTACCTTTCCTACTTATGATTCAGGTAATGGTGCATATTACGAAGAATACTTTATGGGAGGTAATTCTGATGCTTTCATTTCTTTAATCTGTACTGATTTAATTGACGGCATTGACGAAGAATATAAGGATATAACGAACAATGGCATTTTAATTTATCCCAACCCTTCCAATAACAGGCTGAATATTAAAGTACCTTATTCAGAAACCTTAATTACACTGGATTTATTGAATGTAAACGGGCAGATAATCACGCAGATTTCAAAAAACAATGTTTCAGGAAATTCAGCTGCTGTGAATATTGAAAACATTCCTGCCGGTATCTATTTAATAAAGGCGAATTATACCAATAAAGTAATCAGCTCTAAATTTATCAAGCAATGAAATTGAAGACTTCCATAGCCATTTTTGCCTTAACGGCAAAAATGGCTTTTGCTCAAAATGGATGGATAAGCGCAGGAACCCCATACACTACACTTCAAATCAACTGTCTCTTTAATGACACCATTTCGGACAGGCTTTATGCAGCGGGTCAAGTATTAAATCCGTCATTCAGTAAGTTAGCAATATTATATTATGACGGTGTCACATGGAATAATATTGGTAACGCTGATAATCAGACACGTGGAATTACAAGATTTAACAACGATATTATTGTATCTGGTTTTTTTTCAAAAATTAATGGCGTTGATGTAAATAATATTGCAAGGTATGACGGAACTAACTGGTATTCATTCGGAAATTTCAATGGCTTCGTTTGGAATGTAAAAGTGCTTAATGATACTTTATATGCTATGGGTGCTTTTTCTATGGTGGACAGCCTGCTTTGTAACGGTATTGCTAAGTGGACAGGCTCATCATGGAAACCGGTTTTTAGTTTCCCTTATGTAGGTGCTTATGTTTACGATGCAGAAATATATCAAGGAGATTTATATTTGGGTGGGAACAGCTTTTATATTGGAACAACAGATTATAATGACATTGTTGTTTACAAAAATGGAGCATGGCAAATGGTAGGAAATGGCATCCTTGGTGGAACTTCATTTGTAGATAAACTACTTGCATATAAAAATGAATTAATTATTGCCGGTATAATATGGCGTTCAGCAAGTAATACTGGTGATGGCATACAAAAATGGAACGGCAGTTCATGGTCTGATTTGGGTATGGGACTTAGAACCGGCACAAATCCTAATAACAGCGCACCTCATGTGCATGATATGAAAATACACAACAATGAATTGTATGTTGCCGGGGTTTTTGATTATGCAGACAGTCTTTATGCTAAACATTTGGCCAAATGGGATGGTGAAAAATGGTGTAATTTTCCTACACAGGATTTTATTGCAACTAATTTAGTAGTGGATATTTACCACGATACCATTTTTACAGGCTGCGGTTATGATACGCTAAATAGCGATACTATAAACTATTTAGCAAAAATGCTCAGCCTTCAACCTTTGGGTTGCAGAGTAACAGGAATTGATGAGAAGCAGAATAATGAAGCTGAAGGTATGGTAGTTTATCCCAATCCTGCAAACGAATATCTCAATTTTTTGCATTTCGAATCTAATTCAACTATTATAGTAACAGATATGGCCGGACAATTGATAATAAAAACTAATTTAGGCTCAAATCAGAAATTAGATATTAGTAATTTGTCAAGTGGTATTTATTTCATCAGGGTGCAATCATCAAAGAATGTACAAACTTTAAAATTGTTAAAGCAATAATAAATGAGCCTCAAATTTTGAGGCTCATTTATTTCAAATTCTATTCAACTATTTTCACTGCAAAATCATTTGAGCGCAAAACTTGTCCTAAAGGGTATTTTGAATACTAATTCTTGACAGCTCCAAATTGTTACTTTTCATTCATAATTTTGGGCAAACTAAAAACTGACAGCTTGAAAACTAAAGACCTGAAAACGACATCTATCATGACGGAATTTCCATCTGAAAGCTCCAAATCGTTATCTAAAGACTCGAAACCGACATATGAAACCTCCAAAGACGAATCTAAAACCTCCGAATTAATATCTAAGAATCTCCAAGACAATATCTGAAAGCTCGAAATTGGTATCTAAAATATCTAAACCGAATTCTAAAATGACAATATCAAAAACTAAAAGATCCAGACGACCTTAGAGAATTAAAGTGGTATCATAATTAAAAGTTAGAATAAAACATACCACCTTAATTGCAAGCACATTTTATTTTTAGCAAATGCAAAATGCCATCGCAATAAAAATAAAAGGAGCTTGCAATCCAACCGCACAGGTTCAGCGCAGAGTAAGTGCTTTATTTTGACCTTTGAAAGCATTGTGGCGTAATTGGCAGCTTATAACATATAGGGATTAAACGAAGCTATGCTTTGATTTAATCCTGTGTTGAATAAAGCTTCCGGAGCTCAGTTGCAAGTAAAATATATTATGGGGTTTTAAAAAATTAGTTGTGCCTTTAAACAATAAGCAAGTGTACTTTTTAGTACCCTTTGAGGGGTGTTTTATGGAGTTTGTGTTGTGTTTATGGTTGTTTTTTTCTTATTTCTTATCGTGTTTTAGTTATTTTTAGTTTTATTTTTGATGTTTGTTCAATACAATGCCTGTTCGCTTTTTGCAAGCAAATACGGTGATGTTCCTAAATTATTTTTTCATCTTTTTTTGATGTTGAATGAGTTGAAGAATTTCCGGTGGCGCATTGGTATCAAAACTAAACACCCTAATCATCTTTCCTGTTTTGCAATGTGGGCAGCTATCTGCATCAAAATTCAGTTTTGTTTTAGCAATCTCTTTCCATGTTTTCTTTTCTATGGTTGGCATGATTATTCCCTGTGTAAATTGATGCTTGCGAAGCATGGGTTTGCAACGACTTGCCAAAATGCCGTAATGACGTATTTTCATAAACTTTGGCGGAAGGATGTGTAAACAAAACCTACGCAAAAATTCTTCTGCATCTAAAGTCATGAGTTTTTGTACATTTCCATGTGCGTAATCTTTGTAAGTAAAACTTACTTTACCATTGCTCACATTTTTTATGCGGTAATTACTAATCGCAATCTTGTGAGAATACCTACCCAAATATTCAATTACCTGTTTTGGTTCACCAAAGGGTTGTTTGGCATATACTACCCATTCTTGTTGGTAGAGTTTTCTTCTTAGCTGAACATCGAGATATATCTTTTCTTTCTTCAAAAACAGTATCAACTTTTCCATAAACTTGTTTTTGTAAACTATGCTCATTGAATCTACAGGAAACAAAAATTCTCCTTTGCTCTTTGCCGTTTTCCAATAACCTGCCGGTGTTATTCCTCCTCCGGGAACAATCATGTGCACATGCGGATGCAGTGATAAGTTTTGCCCCCATGTGTGAAGTACGCTTACCATCCCTGTTTGTGCGCCCAAGTGCTTAGGGTCATTTGCAAATGTTTCAATGGTTTCTTTACTTGAAGCAAATAAAATATCGTACAAGTCTTTAGGGTACTTAAGGCAATACGTGTTTAGTTCCTGTGGCAGGGTAAACACCACATGAAAATAAGTTGTAGATAATAAATCTCTTTCGCGTGCTTCTATCCAACGTTCTTTGTTGGTGTTTTGGCACTTAGGGCAATGCCTGTTACGGCAAGAGTTGTAGCTAATGCGTATATGATTACATGAATTACATTTATCTACATGACCTCCAAAATAAGCAGTACGGCAATGCTCAATGGCATTGAGTACTTTTAAATGGTATTTTAAGGGCTGATGTTTTTGTGTAAATGTAGTTTTGTACTCTGCAATGATAGTTGCCAACTCATAAGTTGGTTTACTCAAGTGGTAAGTTATATAAACTATCCAATGGACTGTGAACAGGGCGAAGTTTCATTTGAGCTACATGTAAATAAACCATCGTTGTTCGTAAATCACTATGTCCTAGTAAACGCTGAATGGAATGTACATCAATGCCATCTTCGAGCAAATGTGTGGCAAAGCTGTGGCGGAGAGTGTGCATACTTACTTGTTTTTTAATATTTGTTTTTTGCAGGGCTTCGTTAATTACATATTGTATGCTTCGTTCGCCCATGGGTTCACTAGGGGTTTGTCCTTCAAATAAATATACTTTGGGTTTTACTTCTTTGAGATACATTTCAAATTTTTGTGCGAGTAGTTGAGATAAAACAACATAGCGTTGTTTTTTACCTTTACCGTTTTTGATATGAACGAGTTTGCGTTGTAAATCAACATCGGCTATTTTAAGCATACGCAGTTCGTTCATCCGCATACCACAGCCATAAGCAAAGGCAAGCAGGTATCGGTGCTTTAAGAGGCGTGGTGTTTTAAATAGTTCTTTACACTCTTCTTTTGATAAAACTACCGGCAGTTTTTGTTCTTTCTTAATGCTTGGCATTTGAATAGCTTTTTCTTCCATACCAAACAATCTAAACCAATGCCGTAAACCATACACCGCTTGTTTAAAATAACTGATGGATTGCTTTTCCTGGTGAATCATTCGATACAAATATCCGTTGATTTCATCTACACCTACTTGATGAGGCACACGGTTAAAGTGTAAGGCAATAGCTGCTATGCTACGACTGTAGTTCGTAATCAGGCTCTTGCTGTTTTGATCAATACTTACACGTTCTAAAAATTTTTGATAGGCCGATGAAAAGCCTATCACGTTTTGTTTGGCTTGTGATACAATGGTATTGTATCGCTTTTTTTGTAAACTCATAATATTTTTTATTTAAAGTGAGTTTGTTTATACGAGATATATGTGTATTTTTGTTTTGTTTGTGGCTACCGAAGGTTTAGTTCAACAGCACATTTGCAATAGGCGGGGTTTCGTGCTCCGCAGACAGTTTAGTGGTAGCCGAAAGTTTTGTGCTTCGCATCAACATTTGTGGTGAAAAGCCCGCCCATCGCAAATCTGCAACCCGTTATAAGAAACCCTTTGGCAACGTGCAACTATAGACAGACAGTGTATACATAAAAGGACAGCTAACCCCGCGCACCCAGCCGCACATTTTGGCACTTTCCCATTTTTCCAACCACCTGACTTGTCCACCCTGTTTTTGTAAAATTTACAACACATTGCAATTCAGTGTATTAAAACTATTTTAGTGCTACATTTGTTGCACTAAGGTCTTCAACATGCTAAAATACAGAAGTGTCAAAACAAGTTCTGGAAAGATTGCCATTCAAGTTTATTACCTGCATAATCGAAAGCGAGTTATCGTAAAACATTTGGGCTCAGCATCCACTCCGGACGAACTTAATCATTTAAAACATCTGGCAGAGCAGTCTATTGTGGATTATTCCAATCAAGCATCTTTGTTTCCGTCTTCGAAGTCTGGAGCATATTCTTATCTCGAACAATATGAATGCGTGGGTTTTTACTATCGTTTTTATTACGATACTATTCAGCGATTAATTACTCAACTTGGCATTGAAGAACTTACTTCTTGTTTATTCAAAGATTTAATAACCATCAGAATACTTGAACCTGCTTCTAAGCTACGTTCCATAGAGCTTATTGAAACGTACTTTGGCATAAAACATCGAAGGCAAAACTACTATAAGGAAGCTCCCAAATGGAACTCTTTGAAAGACCTTGCCATTGCAAAAGTTAATGACTTTGCAAAAAGAGAATATGGTTTTGATTATTCTCTTCTTTTTTATGATGTTACAACCCTATACTTTGAGAGTTTTGAAGATGATGAATTGCGCAAAACAGGTTTTTCAAAAGACAGTAAATCTCAGCAACCTCAGATAGTCGTTGGGCTAATGGTAAGTAAGGATGGGTTCCCTATTGCCTTTGATATTTTCCCTGGTAATACCTTCGAAGGACATACCATTTTGCCGGTAGTAAAAACGTTTATTGTAAAAAATAAAGTTAGCTCCTTTACAGTGGTTGCTGATGCAGCCATGATAAGCAACGATAATATTAGAGAGTTAAAATCGCACGGAATTCATTACATTGTAGGTGCTAGATTAGGTAATTTACCGCAAGCTATCTTTGATGAGCTAGATGCTAAAATTAAGCGAGAAGAAGGCAAAGCTGTCAGGCTCCATACTGACAAGGGACATCTTATTTGCAGTTTCTCAAGTGCGCGATACAGAAAGGATAAGTATGAAATGGAAAAGCAGATTTTAAAAGCCAAAAACATCTTAAAATCACCATCAAAAAACACAAAAGCAAAGTTCGTTAAGACACACAATGAAAAACTTGGGCTTAATGAGGAACTCATCAAGAAGAGTACAAAACTCTTGGGTATTAAAGGCTACTACACTGACTTAGAAGAGCAAGACTTGCCCACTAATATGGTTATTGAAAGGTATCATCAGCTTTACAAAGTGGAACAAGCATTTAGGGTGGCAAAGTCCGACCTAGAGACTCGACCTATATTTCATTTTAAAGATGAACCTGTAAAACTTCATATACTCATTTGCTTTTTAGCGCTAACAATATCAAAACATATTGAAATCAAAACGGGCTTGTCAATAAGACGTTTTATAACAGAAACCAAAAAAGTTACAGATGCCAAAATGCAAAACAAACTAACTCAAAAAGAAGTTATCGTTAAGGGAAAAGTCACTAAAGAATTGGAAGAGTTATTAGCTAAAATTGATTTGTTGCACTAAAGTGGACAAGTCAGGAAAGTTCAATGCTTTTTCATATCTTTGTTGTAGGCTGACAGTGAAACGCATCAACATCGCCTTCCACGCTAAGCCCGAAAACGTTATAAGAAACCCTTTGGCAACGTGCAACTATAGACAGACAGTGTATACATAAAAGGACAGCTAACCCCGCGCACCCAGCCGCACATTTTGGCACTTTCCCATTTTTCCAACCACAATAAGCCAGCGCAATAAAAATGTAAAAGAGCCAAAATTTATCAACCGCACACCAACCCCAAAGTTATGAGTTAATCGGACTTTTAGGTTAAAACATGCAAATCATTTAAAAGCTTTATGGGATAACTCATATGAAGATAAAAAGTATTCATTTGCATTACTTATATTGATTTAGTCGAAGGATATTATTACTTAATTGTTAAATTTTTAATGTTTAGTTTTTTTATCATAAATAATGTAAATTTATACCAATAAAATTTTCGCGAATGAAAAAAAATACATTACAATCAATTTTATTGACAATAATTAATTTGTGTATATACAATTTGGACTGTTTTTCACAAGGTTTTGAGTTAAATAGAACCATAAATTGGCGTTTTGGACATGCTGCTGGCATAAATTTTGACAAAAACAATAATTATCAAGCTAGTGTGTTTACAGGAAGTAGCGGAATTACCTTTGAAGGAAACTCCTGCATGAGCGATACGGATGGTAATCTATTGTTTTATTGCAATGGTGATACCTTGTGGAATGCCCTGCACCAACCTATGCTGAATGGGGCAGGTTTGTTGTGTGATAAAAATGCAAAAGTATCCTCACAAATAATTCCTAGACCTGGTAGTAGTACACAATTTTTTGTATTTGTTAATGGCTGCGTAGCCGACCAGTGTATAAATGGTTTACGTTATTCATTAGTGGATATGACATTGGATAATGGAAAAGGTGGAGTGGTAGCTGGGCAGAAAAACATTTTAGTTATGACTGATACTTATCAGGGTATGGCAGTTACCAAGCATGGGAATAATGTGGATTACTGGTTAGCTTATTCAAAATACTTTCCTCCTCCACAAAACACAAGAGAATTGATTGTTATACCAATTACAAATATTGGACCTGATACATCAAATATTGTCGTAGCCAATTTTGGAGAAGGAGGAATGAATGGTAGCGGCCGATTTTCTCCAGACGGATCAATCTTTGTAAAGGATAGCTATGCATTTTATCAATTCGATAAAATGACAGGTCAATTTTCAAATCAAATTATTCCTAATAACGATAGCATTGGACCTGGAAGCAATTATTTTACTTATGGTTTTGAATTTTCTCCAAATAGTAAAATTTTATATTTATGCCTAGTAACAGGTTTAGGCAACAACTGTATTCAACAAATAGACGTTTCTATTTATGACTCTGCCGCAATATCAAATTCGATTTACTCCTGGCAAATCTATTATGGCCCCCCGGTATTGCAGGGTTTAGGACACATGCAATTAGGCCCAGATGGTAAAATATATGTATCAAAAACTGGAGGATTTACAGATAGTATACATATCATTCACCAGCCAAACATATTAGGTGCAGGTTGCACTTTTGAATATAATGCAATGGCACTGCAAAGACCCTGTAATTTTAGTATGCCTATTTATCCCAACTATTATTTTAATAACATTGTCACTTCTAACAATTCATTGAATCTTTCTGACAATTTAATTTCAATTTACCCAAATCCAGCAAATGATTATATTACAATAAATCACAAATTTACAGAAAATCATCATTACTTATTTTATGATTATGAAGGACAATTAGTTTTATTTTTTAGCGGGAATCAATTAATTCAAAATATAAGCACCAGTCAATTACCTAATGGTATTTATTTTCTTCAAATAACTTCAAATAGTAAATCAATTTCGAAAAAAATTATTATTAATCACTAAAACCAAAACAGTATGAAATCTAAAATTTTATTACCTGTAATGTTTGCATTAATTTTTAATGCTGCTAATGCCCAGACCTATTGGGAATTGAGGGGCAATGCAGCAACAACAGGTGATTGGCTTGGTACAAGCAACTATCAACCTTTAATTTTTAAAACAGATAATTCATCAATAAAGCCATATAAATTTATTATCAACCCTAAATCAAATTAACATGAAAAACTACCTCCTTATTTTATGTTTATTTTTTACTGTATTTATTGCAAAAGCACAAGTTAATTTAGTGCCTAATCCAAGTTTTGAGGATACTTTAGTAACATTTCCTTCATATACTTTCCAAATTAAAAGAGCTAAATATTGGCAGAGGTCGGGCTATGGTACACCAGATTATTTTCACCGTTTATCACCTATAAATAGCAACGTTTCAATACCTAACAATTTATTTGGTAATCAAAATACAGCAAATCCTGATTGTGAGGCGTATGTTGGAATAATTCCATATTTGTCGTTTGGCGGTGTAAGAGAATTTATTTCAGCCAAATTGATCAACCAATTAGTTATAGGCACAAAGTATTTTGTTTCATTTAAAGTATCTCTAGCTGACACTGTTACCCTAGCAACAAACAAATTAGGTATACTTTTTACAACTTGGAATTATACTGATACAACACTAATGTATCCTATCGGGAATTTTTCACATATTGTAAGTGATAGTATAATTTCTGATAAAAATAATTGGGTTCAAGTTAATGGATCATTTATTGCAGATTCTTCATACAGTTATTTAACAATTGGTAATTTTTACAACCAGTCAAACGTTGATACCAGTCATTTAACTACATCAATTGCAACATCTGGTTCTTATTATTATATTGATGATGTTTGTGTATCTATTGACTCTTTATTTTGTAACAATTACTCACAAAATTGTACAATAACAAATTTAAATAACAGTTCAGTTGAGAAATTTGAATTCTATCCTAATCCATTTTCTAATTCAATTAAATTATTTTTAAATAATTTGAGTCTAAAAAAAATTACAGTTTTTGACATCATAGGGAAGCCAATAATTCGTGAAGAATTCAGTGAAAACGAATTTACTTTATATACGGAAAATTTAACACCTGGTGTTTATATTCTTCGAATTTTTGATACCAAAACATTCAATGAGTCGAATCATATTGTTTTAAAAACCAATTAACCCCAAAATCCAATGAAAAACAAAACAACATTTCTTTTTTCAATATTAGTTATACTAGTATTAAAAGTTTCAGCTCAAGAAGATACTATTCAGTGGCATTCTACAGATGATAGTACAAATTACACTTTCAGAAAGGTGGGGATAGGCTTAAATAATCCTACAGTTCCTTTACATGTAAAAGGTCAAATAACAACTGATAGTTTAAGAGTTTTTGGAAGAATTCATGTCGGACCAAGCTCTTTGTGGTTGGGTGGAAACCCAGGTAGTGGCTCTGACGATATTACATCAACCAACGGCTTAATTTCTTTTGGCGGAGAACCTTCTGTAACTACCTTCGATAATATTCAAGTTACGATTGGAACACAAGTTGGGCAACAAAAATTACACATTAGCGATGGTAGTTCAAATGCAGTAAGAATGCAATATACCAACAGTGGCACAGGCACTACCTCAAGCGATGGTTTTCAAATTGGTATTTTAGGAGGCGGGAGCAACGGTCATGCAATCTTTAACCAGCAAGAGAATTTACCTATGTTGTTTAATACGAATGCTACTGAACGAATGCGCATTTTAGGAAATGGTAATGTTGGTATTAATAATGCAAGCCCTGCCAATAAGTTAGAAATTACACATGGCACAAGTGGTAACATATAGGGATTAAACGAAGCTCTGCTTTGATTTAATCCCGTGTTGAATAAAGCTTCCGGAGCTCGATTAAACGGCTTTAGATGTTTATCAGTTTTTATTTGTATTTTTATTTCAAAAAAATTAACAGCTTGTTTTAATTACTACGAGTTTTTTACAGGCTGCCGTTATGGCAAGCGTATTTTAGCGACACCTAATCTTGATAATTAAGAGCCATTTCGACTTCATTTTTTCTTATAAGTGACCAATGTTGAAAAATAAGAGTTGTATAATAATCTTATTTTTTGTAATTTTGCACTATTAAAACCTATTAAAATGGCTTTATTACCATATTCCGAAGAACAGGTTCTTGACCGACTAAGATTTGAAAATCCTTGGTGGGTGACTGGAGCAGTAGAAGAGTATTACACCTCCATGCAAAGGAGATTGTATTTTGACTTGTTTATGCCTCTTGTAACAGAGACCGGTGTTAGAAGAGCAGTTGTTCTAATGGGACCACGAAGAGTTGGTAAAACTGTAATGATGTATCATGCTGTTCAAAATCTGCTTGAGAATGAAATTGACCCTTTGAAAGTTGCTTTCATTTCAATTGAAACGCCTATTTACAACAATATCAGCTTAGAGCAACTTTTTAGTTTCTGCCGAAAGGCAACAAAACAGGAAAGTCTCAAAGGTTGGTATATCTTCTTTGATGAGATACAATATTTAAAAGATTGGGAAGTGCATCTTAAGTCTTTAGTTGACAGTTATCCTCATACTCGCTTCGTAGTTTCGGGTTCTGCTGCTGCTGCATTAAGACTTAAAAGTAATGAGAGTGGAGCAGGACGCTTCACAGATTTCATGCTGCCTCCGTTGACCTTTAATGAGTTTCTTCATTTGAAACAATTAAACAGACTCATCACAGAGACAAATTTAGACTGGCAAGGCAGTTTGACAAAATTTTACAGTACCAATAATATCAACGAACTTAATAAGCATTTTTTGGACTATATCAATTATGGTGGTTACCCGGAAGTAATTTTTTCTGAAAAAATTCAGAGTAATCCCGGACGATATATTAGAAGCGATATTATTGACAAAGTATTATTGAGAGATTTGCCAAGTCTTTATGGAATAAGAGACGTGCAAGAGCTTAATTCGTTATTTACTGCTATTGCATATAATAGCGCAGGAGAAGTAAGTCTTGAAGAATTAAGTAAAAACTCAGGAGTTCAAAAGAATACCATAAAACGCTACATTGAGTATTTAGAAGCTGCATTTTTAATTAAGGTGGTTCATAAAATATCCAACAAACCCAAACAGTTTCAAAGAGCAACACAATTCAAGATTTATCTGACTAATCCTTCATTGCGAAGTGCCTTGTTTTCTCCATTACAACCAACAGACCCTTTTATCGGCAATATGGTTGAGACGGCAATTTATGCTCAATGGCTTCACAGAGATTGGTTTACTCCTTACTATGCAAGATGGCAGAAGGGAGAGGTAGATATGGTTAAACTAGATGACAAAAACTTCAAACCTCAATGGGCTGTGGAAATAAAGTGGAGCAATCAGTTTTATGAAAAACCCGGAGACCTGAAGCCCTTATTACAATTTTTAAAGGACAATAACTTGCAAACTGCATTAGTCACAACCATTGACAAAGAAGGAACTAAAGATATAGACAATTTAAAATTAAAATATATTCCTGCATCAGTTTATGCTTATTCAGTCGGTAAGAACACAATTTTACAAAAACAAAAACGCAACTCGTGACAACAGACACCAGCCGGTAACATATAGGGTTTAAACAAATCTCTGTCTGATTTAACCCTGTGCCTGACTGCCTTTGGCAGGTTGAATAAAGCTTCCGGAGCTCAGTTGCAAGTAAAATATATTATGGGGTTTTAAAAAATTAGTTGTGCTATAAAACAATAAACAAGTGTACTTTTTAGTACCCTTTGAGGGGTGTTTTATGGAGTTTGTGTTGTGGTTATGTTCGTTTTTTTCTTGTTTCTTATCTTGTTTTCTTTGTTTTTAGTTTTATTTTTGATTGGCCTCAAAAAAAGGGAAGCTTACTGTCCGTCTGAATCAATATAGGCTAACAGATTATTATAACAATAGGCATACCTATTAAAATTTTGTGTATTACTCGGATTTTGCACATAATTATCAGGCGAGAGCATCATCCCTACTACAGGGTCATACAACCTTGCATTCATATTTACTAAGCCAAACTCATTTAGCATTTCATGCCCTGTGCAACCACGGTAAAGTCATGCCGGCAAATTGGTATTACTTGAGCTTAAGCCAAGTAATCCATTATCTACTTCAAGAGTATTAGACAAAATATAGCTATAATCTTGTGTATTTCTTCTTCTTCCCTAAGGATCAAAATTTTGGCACTAGTGATTCCGATTGGATTCGAACCAATGACCTACTGCTTAGAAGGCAGTTGCTCTATCCAGCTGAGCTACGGAACCAATATTTGTAAAACTAAAAACGATTTACAAACCGTAATTCGTAAATCGTTAATTTGTAATTGTCGGGGCGGCAAGATTCGAACTTGCGACCTCCTGGTCCCAAACCAGGCGCGATGACCGGACTACGCTACGCCCCGAAAAAATTCATTCTCAAAAGAACCACCTCATAAATCAGTGCGGTGAGGGCGGGATTCGAACCCGCGGTACAGTTACCCGTACGACAGTTTAGCAAACTGTTCCTTTCGGCCTCTCAGGCACCTCTCCGTTGTCCAAATGAGTTTTGGAAGTGCAAAGATAACAAAAGTGTCCCAACTACAAAAGCCAATTTTTGTCTTATGCCTGCCGAAAAGGTTCTGAAGAAATTGGCTTTTTGCCCGAATTTGAGGGGACAACCGGGATGGAGTTCCCACTTCCTGCTACAGCTGAACCTCACCAAAAGATTCTTCCCCCCGGGGAGCAGAGTAGGGTGTTGATTTTCAATTCTGTATTTGGAAGGTAATAACCAGCAGGGCAGGGACGAAATCGGCGGGATTGTATTGCCCCGCCGGGGTCAAATTCGTGGCAGGACGCATGATTTTGCCCTCCACCACCAGGCGTGTTGGTTGATAATGAGCATTCTCCCCATGATTTTGTTACTTTTGAGGCTTAATCTTCCCCCCTACACTTGACAACTATTTTTTCAATCTTTAAATCCCTGCTTCCTTTTGGCCTGGTGCAGATATTGAAGCAGGCCAGCGTATTGAAAAGCGCCGGAGTTGACACCCGCAATCGGTCCGTGCTGGATTATGGCAAAATCGAAACCAGCATGCGTATCTGCAGCCTGGAGTTGTTTCCTGCCGGGGAAGTGGCCAATTTAAAGGTGGTTATTGATGTGGGCGCCAATACCGGATTGTGGAGCCGCCATTTTCTCAATTGTGTGGTGCCGGAAACGCATATTGCCTATGAACCTGTGCCAGCAGCATTCCAGGCTCTTTCGCAAATGCTAAAGGCCTATCCCTTTGCTGAGGCTCGGCCAGTGGCGTTGGGTAATTTTCAGGGACAACGCACCTTCTTTGTTACCCGTGACACGACAGGCGCCTCCCTCTTGCCTCCCAAGTCTGAAATGAACACCCTGGTCCAGGGAAACTGGGATATCCAGGAAGAAATCCAATGTCAGGCAGACACGCTCGATCATCAATTGGCTTCACTCCCCTCCATTGACCTCCTCAAAATTGATGTTCAGGGTGCCGAATTGGAAGTATTGGACGGAGGCAGGTCCGTATTATCCAGAACCCGCTACCTGCTGGTGGAATTCAATTATATGGATCAGTATGAAGGTGGTTCGGATTTTATTTCCCTTCATCAAAAACTGAGTGCAGAATTTGGGTTCTACCTGCACAATATTTCCCGCCCCCTGATTATTGATTCCCGCGCCATTTATTCCGACGCATTGTATATCAACCCACGGTTTAAAGGCTGATCAGGACAGCTCCTGCCATCCCCGCAATGCATTGCCGGCTGTTCGGTAGAAATCAATAGGTGATAGGCAAATTGAAGCGAGGGTTACGCATCAGACAAATTCCCCCGGTTTTCTCCTGCTTCCACCCACCCGAACAAAAGGCTGGAATATTCCTTCTTCAGTTTGTATCCTCAGACCACCCGAAAAAACCAGATGAATAGGCAGTAACGCTTTTTTGCACGGTGGCTGTATTCCCTCATGCTTTTTATCCCTAATTTGAGCAGGTTTTCAATCCGATTGCTATGTTCGTGCGATTCCTGCTGCCCTTATCCCTGTTTTGTTGTCTGGTTCTGGTTTCCTGCGGAGATTCAAAACAGAACTCCGAAGATCCCTTTTACACAGATCAGACACAGCCTGAGGTGAATGACTGGCTCGTGGTTCACCAGCTGGAAGAACCCGATATGCTGCTCCCCACCCACTACAGCACGGTTTCTGCCGATATGTTGTGCACTGGGAATATTTTTCAAAGCCTGCTGCAGTATGACCCACAAACCCTGCAACCTTCCCCGGTGCTGGCTGAAGGCCGTCCACAGGTTTCCGAAGACGGTAAGTCCTTTATCTTTACCATCCGGCAAAACGCATCCTGGGATAATGGCACCCCGGTTACAGCAGCAGATGTAATCAGCACCCTGAAAATTATTCGCACCCCTCCGGTAAATTCCCGCCTGTCCCTCTACATTGATTTCATTGAAGACGCAGTTGCCGACCCTGCCAATCCTAAAAAACTGACCATTACCACTACTACTGCAGGGGTTAACCATGAAATGAGCATCGGCGACCTGCCTGTATTGCCCAAATATCACTATGACCCCAAAGGGGTGCTGGATGCCTACACCCTTCCCCAGCTGAAGAAAGAGGCCGCAGCCCTCACAGACAATCCGCAATTGCAGGCCTTTGCCAAAGAATACCTCGATGACAAACACCTGAGGGAAAAAGGCCAGGTGGTGGGCTCCGGTCCCTATGCCCTGGCAGAATGGACCACAGGCCAGCAGGTGGTGCTGGAGCGGAAAAAAGACTGGTGGGGAGATCGGGAATCCGGAGATGCCTTCCAGGCCTGGCCGCAGAAACTGGTGTTCCGCATTATCAACGATATGAATACTGCCATCCTGGAACTCAAAGCCCAGCGCCTGGATTTATGCTATGCCATTCGCCCCAATGTGTTTCAGGAGCTCGAGAAGAACCCGGATGTTACCCGCAATTTCCAGCTGATGCGTTCCGATATGTTCAGCTACTCTTTCGTGGGTATGAACATGAAACCTGGCAAAAAGCGCAAGCCCCTATTCACCGATGTGCGGGTTCGAAAAGCCATGCAGCTACTCCTGGATGTGAATAAGGCCATTGAGCAGTTTGTTTTTGGATATGCCCGTAGAATCAGTGGACCTGTACCTTATCTGAAAAGAGACGAATACAATGAATCCCTGAAGCCGGTGGATTTGAATGTGGAAGAGGCCCGCAAACTTCTGGCCGAGGCTGGCTGGAAAGATTCGAATGGGGACGGAACCCTGGATAAAATGGTGGATGGGAAAAAAGTAGAGTTTGAAGTGGAATTTGCATTTGGCCAGAATGTGGAGGTTCGGAAAAATATCGGGTTGATGTTTGCCGAAGATGCCCGCAAGGCCGGAGTGAAAATTAATGTTACCGGATATGAGAATGCCGTACTGCGGGAAAAAATGGCCGGTCATGATTTTGATATGATGTACTATTCCCTGGCAGCGGGCCCCGGCCCTTCTGACCTGAAGGAACAGTTTCACACCGATGCCTGGCTGAATGGAGGTTTTAACTTTATGGGCTTTGGCACTACCGAAACAGATCGTATGCTGGATGCCATTGCTGCTGAAACCAATCCCGGCAAAAGAGCCGAAATGGTCAAAGGCTTTCAGGAAGTCATATACCAGGAAGCTCCCTGTATTTTCCTGCTGTCCTCCCAAAACCTCTTTGCCGTCAGCAAGCGCGTGAAAGGGGTACAAACCACCATCCTCCGTCCCAATTTCCTGATGTCCAGAATGTGGATTCCCCATAACCTCAGCCGCTACGCTGAAAAATAATGGGACCGGGCGCCTAATCCGCATACCTGCCAATGGGATACTATTTCCTCAAACGGTTATTCCTGTTTGTTCCGGTTCTGTTGGTGCTGGCCCTGTTGTCCTTCTGGCTGACACGCAATACGCCCGGGGATCCGGTTTTGAGATCATTGTCCAAAGAGGGTCTTCGAATGGGGAATGACCCCCTCAGTGGTCCTGAAGTCTATATTCGCAAATGGCAGGAACTCGGATTGAACCGGCCGATTTTCTACTGTGCTGTGTTTGCCCCCCATGAGCCAGATTCGCTTTTTGCCATTCCTTTTCCTCAGGATAAAGAATGGGTGCAGGATCTGTCTGCAGCCACCGGGAATCCTGAGTGTTGGCAGGCTCTTTATTTTTCTCTCTTGTCGGCAGAGCGACAGATGTTTCAAATGCCCTCCGATTCTTCCCGAACCCTGATTCTGACCCGTTTGCGGGAACTGAGATCGGAACCGCCCCAACAGGTAGGGGATGCAATCATTCGGCTGAAGGCGCAATTTCCGGCCTATCCCCTGAATCAGATTGCACTACCGGCTGGAATGGAGCAGCCCGGATGGTATTCCCTGATGCCCCGGTTTCGATGGTATGGTTCCAACAATGCTTTTCATGAATGGCTGAAACGCGTGGTTCGAATGGATCTGGGATTGTCTTACCGGGATGGTCGCCCAGTGGCCAGTCATTTGCCCACGGCCCTGCTATGGACCTTTCTGGTTAACTTCCTGTCCCTGCTGCTCGCCCTTGTGGTGTCTATTCCGGCAGGGGTTTATTCCGCCCGGGCTTACGGCTCTTCAGGTGAGCGATTGTTGAATGGCCTGTTGTTTATTCTATACTCCATTCCGGCTTTCTGGCTGGCCACCCTGCTGCTGGTTTTCTTCGCCTCAGGTACTTTTCTAGACTGGTTTCCTGCCGGGGGAATTGCCGATATCCGCAGTCAGGACAACTGGCCCTGGTACCGCAAACTGGCCGACTGGTCCTGGCACCTGGTATTGCCTACCTTCGCTTATGCCTACAGTGCATTTGCCTTTCTCACCGGACAGGTGCGAAATGCCATGCTCGAAAACATCCAGGCAGATTTTATTCGCACCGCCCGGGCAAAAGGCCTTCCGGAGAAAATCGTCATCTGGAAACATGCCCTCCGCAATTCCCTTCTCCCCCTCATTACACTTGTGGCACAAATTATACCCGGCCTGGTAGGAGGCTCCATTATCCTGGAAACCATATTCTCCATTCCGGGAATGGGATTGCTGACCTGGCAGGCGGTGAGCATGCGGGATTATCCCGTACTGATAGCTGTGTTTATGCTCTCCGGCCTGCTTACCCTGACCGGGGTCCTGGTGGCTGATTTTCTCTATCGCATCGCCGACCCCAGAATCCGTCTGGAAAAATCATGAAATCTCCCGACCTGCCGGTAACCAATCCTTTCTCGCGCTGGCTCCTTTGGGCCGGGATGGGCTGGCTGTGTCTGTGGGTGATGACCGCGCTGACAGCAGACCTGCTGGCTACCCATTTTCCCTGGAAGACCACCTGGGAAGGAGAGACGGTCTATCCTGCTTTTCGGCATTTTCTTAATTTGGATATGCCTGCTGAATGGAAGCAGATGGACTGGCAAAACCGCTCCCTGCCCGGAGACTGGAAAGCCCCGGTGCCCTTTTCCCCTGGGGATCTGGACTTCAATGGGAAAAATGATTTTAACCGCCATCTGCTGGGTGCCGATGATTTGGGTCGGGATGTTCTGAGCCGCATTATCCATGGGTGTCGCACCGCATTCCTTACGGGTATCGGCGCTGTGCTTATTTCCCTGCTGACAGGCCTTGTGCTGGGTGGCGTCGCCGGCTACTGGGGCGATTCCGGACTGCGTGCATCCCGGGCATCGGTACTGCTGGCTTTCCCTGCAGGTTTTGTGGCCTGGTTTTATGGGTTTCAGTACCGCCTGCCTATATTGAAATCAGCTCTGCAGGAGAGCGCTCTTTCCTGGGCTCAGGAGGGGATGATTTCTATCCTGATTTTTCTGGGATTGTTTTTTGGTGTGCTGAGTCTGCGCCATGTGCTCAAACGCATTCCCTGGTTTCGCCGCGAGGTAGCCCTCTGGATCGATATCGTCCTTTCCCGACTCATCGAAATCAAGCAATCCATTCCCACACTGTTTTTGATCATCACTGTCGCAGCCATTACTGAACCCGGAGCGGGAATGACCGCTTTCTGGATAGGGATTACCGGTTGGACAGGCATTGCCCGTTTGGTTAGGGGGGAGCTGCTTCGCATTCGGGAAGAGCCTTATATTCTCGCTGCCCGGGGACTGGGGTTCTCAGGTGCGCGGCTACTGTTTTTACACGCCCTCCCCAATGCCCTTGCCCCTGTATGGGCTTTGCTGAGTTTCTCGGTAGCTGGTGCCATACTCGCTGAAGCGGCATTGAGCTTTATCCGGGAACCTGCCGATATCGTTTCCTGGGGAAATCTGCTGAGTGCGGCCCGAAAAGACATGTCTTCCTGGTGGCTCGGGGTTTGGCCTGGCCTCGCCTTGTTCCTTACCTTGTTTTCGCTTAATCTTTGTGGGGAAAAACTGCGGGACAGATTCGATCCCCGATACCGGGCCTGACGCACGCGCCCCTTTTTTCAGTAATTTTCCTGTGTGATTGAGTGGGCTAATTTTTCAGACATCTGGTGGCTCGCAGGCCTGCCTGTTTTGCTGGCCCTGTTGCTCCTGATTCAATACCGTTCCGAAAAGGTTTTCCAACATTGGTTTAACCGAAATCAATATGGCCGCCACCATCCCGTTACACGCTATTTCCTCACCGCAGGGGCACTGTGCCTCGTATTTGTTGCCATCCTGGGTCCTGCCTGGGGAAATGCAAGCCGGGAAGTGAATATCATGGGAAGAGAAATTTACTTCCTGCTCGATGTGAGCGCATCCATGAATTGCCGCGACATCAAGCCCTCCCGACTTGCCCGGGCCAAACAGGAACTTGCCAAAGTGATTCAGGCACTCAAAGGAGATAAGATGGGGCTCGTAGTCTACACCTCCCAGGGATTCGTTCAGTGCCCGTTGACTACCGACAGCCAGCTGTTAACCACCCTGCTGCAAATCGTGGAAACCCGGCAGTTCTCCAATACGGGTACTGACCTCAGAGCCGGTTTGTCCCGATGTCTGGAACGATTTGCATCGGAACCCAGAATAGAAGGGAAAAAAGTAAGCCGGGCAGTGGTGGTCATTACCGACGGGGAAGACTTTGGAGATAAATACACTTCGGTATTGTTGCGTCTTGAGAATCAGGGTGTAAAGGTGATACCCGTTGCCATCGGCACTTCAGGGGGAGCTCCGGTACCCTTGGATTCGGGTTCAGATCAGTATTTTCAGGAAACCGGAGGAAAGCCGGCATACAGCAGGGTGAACCCCGAAACGGTAAATGCCATAGCAGCCCAGAGTGGGGAGCCTGCGTTTATACTCGATCAGTCCGGGGCCAGCCTGAGCAAACTTACGCAGCATTTGCAGAATCTTCCGGCTACCCTCGTGGACCAGCGAACTGAAAACTTGGCATCCAACCGGTATCAGTGGTTTCTGGGGCTGGCCATTGTTTTGAGCCTGATTAGTATGTATCTGTTGCCGGTGCGAAAATGAAATGGACCCTGCTGATTCTGTTGCTGGCCTTCTGGCCGGGTAGCGAGCCGCAACTTCCCGAGGTGGCAAAGCAGGCCTATGCCCAAAAGGAATTTCGAAAGGCAGCCCGTTTGTATGAAGGCACAGGCAATCACTGGCAGGAGGTGAAGATTCCTGCTCAATGGAATGAAGCCGTGTCCTGGTTGCAGGCCGATAGTCTGGATGTGTCCATGTCCCTGCTGGCAAACCTTTCCCGGTCACCAGAGCCTGAAATTCGCTCAAGGGCCCTGACCAACCGGGCCGTATTTCTGGCACGCCAGAATAAAATCGCGGAAGCTCTCGACATGCTCAGGCAGGCATTGCGGGAATTTCCGGAAAACGATCTTGCCCGGTATAATTACGAAGTGCTCCGTAAACCTCTGCCCCCTCCGCCTCCACCGCCTCCAGATCCGGAACAGGAAAACAGGCAGCAGAAACAACAGCAAAACAATCCTCAAAAGCCAAAGCCTACCGAGCAAAACGGTAACAGGAGCGAGAATCCTATTCTGACGCAGCAGGAAGCAGAACGCGCCCTGATTGAAATGGGAAAAAAGGAGGAACAACTGCTCCAGCAACTTCGCAAAAAAGTAAAAGGAAAATCGGAACGGGATGGAAAGCCATCCTGGTAAGGGAGAGGGATAGAGTCAGGTTTTGGGCAGGTCTCCTGCTTTCAAAACCCCTACCTGCGGGAACCGGCAGAAAACACTGGTGGTATGCGGCGCATCTTTTAATTCATCGGTTAAATCCTGCCCGGCCCAATGCTCATAATGTTTGCCATTTCGCCAGAGTCTGCTTTGGGTAACATCGTAAATACGGCCCTCCCAGGCTATCCAGATTTCTTCACGGTCCTGGCCATTGCGCAGGGCAAGCTGGCTTCGCGTGTACTCAGGCCATGCCATTGCGTGACTCAATCAGATACTCCATGATTTGCACGGCATTGGTGGCGGCTCCCTTACGCAGATTGTCAGCCGTTACCCAAAGATGGATACCATTGGGGATGCTTTCATCTGCGCGAATACGGCCCACAAGCACGGCATCCTTTCCGGCGCTGTGAATGGGCATGGGGTATAGGTTTTCGGTCGGGTTGTCCTGCACGAGCACTCCGGGAGTGGAGGACAGAATGGCGCGTACTTCAGCAGGTTGCACGGCTTGGGAAAACTCCAGATTGACCGACTCAGAATGCCCTCCGATCACCGGTACGCGAACTGCAGTTGCGGTAATGGGTAAATCCGGAACTCCCAGTATTTTCCTGGATTCCAGGATGATTTTCATTTCCTCTTTCGTGTACCCGTTGTCGGTAAATACATCACATTGAGGAATGCAGTTTAAATCAATGGGCCAGGGATAAACCAACTCAGCAGGGGAGCCCCCGCGCTCTGCCATCAATTGATCTACAGCTTTTTTTCCCGTTCCCGTTACCGACTGATATGTGCTCACTACTACTCGTCGAAGTCCAAAGGCATGGTGCAAAGGGGCCAGTGCCATGACCAGCTGGATAGTGGAGCAATTCGGGTTCGCTATCAGCAAACTGTCACCAATGGTATGTGCGTTTATTTCCGGAACCACCAGCGGTATCTGAGGTTCCATCCTCCATCGGGAGGAATTATCAATTACGGTGACGCCACGCTGGGTGAAGAGGGGTGCATAGTGGCCACTGGGCCCTCCTCCTGCGGAAAACAAGGCGTAATCCGGACCTTCTTCCAGTGCCGCCTCGGGTGTCAATACGGGTCGGTTGATGCCGTTCAATGAAAGAAGCTTTCCGGCGGATGCTGCACTCGCTGCGGGAATAATCTCAGCCCGCTCCATCCAGCCCCGCTCCTGTAAAACCGCCAACATGGTCTGACCTACCAAACCTGTGGCGCCAATAACGGCAATTTTCATCTTTAATTTAAATTTTATTAACCCCCGGTTAGGCTTCTTTCCGTAATTTTAGCAGTTCAGATTGCAAAGATACTATTATGAAAAGAGTTTTGACTCTGTTTTGGGTGTTATTCAGTTCGTTAAACCTGATGACTGCCCAAAATTGGACCGATGATTTCGGAGATGGGGATTTTACCTCGGGTTTAAAAACCTGGAGCGGGGAAACTACGCTATGGCAGGTCTCGGCTGGGCAATTACGCCTGAACGGAAATGCGGCCACTGATACGACCTGGCTCTCCACTTCCAGCACCCTCGCAACCGATGCACAATGGGAATTCTGGGTAAGGCTGTCCTTTAACCCCTCTGCCAATAATTATGCTGATGTGTATCTGATTTCCGATTCTGCTGAGGTGAACCATGCTCAGTCAAAAGGGTACTACCTTCGAATCGGATCCTCGGATGACGATGTAAAATTGTGGTATAAAAACGGAACCAATCCGTCAACCCTGTTAATTGACGGAAGCGCCACCAGCCTGAATGCTACCAATAATATTTTAAAAATCAAGGTGACCCGTTCCGCCACTGGAGCATGGACACTCTATACAGATGCTACCGGTACAGGCTCCTCCTACGCCACCGAGGGAAGCTTTACTGAAAACTCCATCACCCTGAGCAGCTATTTCGGTGTAGTCGCACGGCATACTTCTACGAATGCTACCCGATTTTATTTTGATGATTTTCTGATGGTCAGTCCTATTCCGGTTGATAATACCCCACCCACGGTTAGTTCTGTGACGGTGGCCTCCCTGAATCAGCTCGACCTGGTTTTTTCCGAGTCCCTGGATCTGACTTCCTCTCAGTCCGCTGCCAATTATCTCGTATCCGGAAATACAGTGGTTTCCGCTGTGCGAAATCCGGCCAATACGGTTCGTCTTACTTTTCAGAATAATTTCCCTCCCTCCACCCAACAGACCATTACCATCGCCAATGTGAAGGATAACGCCGGAAATATCATGGCTCCCGTGCAGTTTAATTTTCAGCGCGGGGATGATCCGGCTTTTGGAGATGTAGTGATTAATGAAATAATTGGAGATGTAAACCCGGTTGTTGGTCTGCCTCAGGTTGAATGGATCGAATTATATAATCGCTCATCTAAAACTTTTAATATTCAAAACTGGAAAATTGCTTCACAGTCCGGCACAGGTTCCCCGACAGAATTATTGCTGCCAGCCTTTACCCTGAATCCGGACACTTATGTTGTTGTGTGCACCATTTCCGGAAAAGATTCCTTTAATGGATGGAATATACAGGTCATTAATCCTTCCGCATTCAACACTAATTTTCTGACGACTACCGGCAGGTTGCTGACTCTTTCCGATTCCCTGGGAAATACAATTGATACCGTGAATTACCTCAGCTCATGGTACAATAATTCCACTAAAGCCAATGGTGGCTGGACCATCGAAAAGATTAATCCCCTTGACACCTGCGCTGCCCCGGCCGGAAACTGGTCTGCATCGGTAGATCCTTCCGGGGGAACCCCGGGAGCCAAAAACAGTATTTGGTCCACTACCATCAATCCGGTTGCCCCGACCATTGCCTCCCTGTCCATTCTGGATTCGGTAAATGTACAGGTTTGCTTTTCTGTGAAAATGGATCCGAATTCGGTTTCCAGTTCCCTGAATTACACCGTATCCGGTAGCCTCGGTATTCAACAGGTGACGGTGCTGAATGCAGATTATTCCTGTGTTCAGGTTACTTTCCTGAACCCCATCGTCATGGACACCCTGTACACACTCAATGTGAATGGGGTGCAAAATTGTTATTTGTCCGGAGGCGTAAATCTTCAGTCGATTTTTATTGTGAATTCTCCTCCCGGTCGAAATGAAATTATTATTAATGAAATCTTTGCCGACCAGACTCCCCAGATTGGATTGCCCAATGCAGAGTTTATTGAAATATACAACCGAAGCAACCGGGCCCTCAATATTGAAAAATGGAAGTTGAATGAGGGTAGTTCTTCCCTCACAGACCTGCCTGGAATCGTGATGCTTCCGGGCGATTATCTCATTCTGTGCCACATCAATAATTACTGGGATTTTGCTCCCTTTGGAAATACAGTAGGTCTGAATTCCTTCTCCCTGACCAATAGTGGCGAAATGCTTACCCTCTCCGATAGTTCAGGGACTATTATCGATCAGGTTACCTATTCGGATACCTGGTATAACGATGCCGTCAAAGATGATGGGGGCTGGACGCTCGAACGCATTGACCGGAATGATACCTGCTCTACCTTCCGTAACTGGACCGCAAGTCAGGCTGCCATTGGTGGAACTCCAGGTACACTGAACAGTGTGGACGGGGTCACTACCGATGCCCAGGGACCATTACTGCTTTCTGTCACGGCACTTGGAACCGATACCATTATTGCCTGCTTCGACGAACCCGTATCCCTCAATTTTATTGGCAATCCGGCAAACTACAGCATTCTCAATAACGACCTGATTATTGCATCCGTTACACCACTCTCACCCGCTTATCAGTGTGTGCAGATTGTATTCTCTACCCCTATGAATGCAGGTCAGGTGTATCAGCTGAATGTGAGTAATGTGGAGGACTGCCGCGGAAATCCAATACTGGCCAACGCGAATCTGGAATTTGTACTGAATGTGCCCATCCAGCGTGCCGACTTGGTAATCAACGAAATTTTTGCAGATCCTACCCCGGCCGTGGGTTTGCCTCAGACACAGTTTGCTGAGATTTACAACCGTTCTGACAAAGCCTTTGATGTCACTGGACTGAAGTTCAATGGTAAAACCATGACCTACGGCATTATCAGGCCAGGGGAGCACATGATTATTACCCGTACAGATAATGTGCAGGATTATGTGCCTTATGGAAAGGTAAATGCAGTGGCCGATCTTTCCTCCTTTACCCAGTCAGCCTATACCATGACCCTGGAAACTGCCGCAGAGGATGTGATTGATGAGGTGCGCTATACCCGCGACTGGTATCAGGATGGAGCTAAACAGAACGGGGGGTGGACACTGGAGCGTATCAATCCGGATGACACCTGTGCCACTTTCTCCAACTGGATGGCATCCATTGACACAGCTGGTGGTACTCCGGGTGTCCAGAATAGTCGATTCAATAATGCTCCGGATATCACTGGTCCCGTTATTTTGGATATTGCCGTTTCAGGCCTGGATACAGTCTATGTCTATTTTTCGGAAACGCTGAATGGAGTGCAGGCTTCCGATTCCTCCCTGTATCAGATCCGGGAGTTGTCTACTGGAAATGTCCTGGCAGTAAGGGAAGCACAGGCCTTGTCCCCTGATTTCGGAGTGGTTAAGCTAACCCTGGGATCATTCATGCAATTGGCCAATTCGTACGAACTCACCATCACCGGAGTTGAAGATTGCAAAGGGAATTCATCAAACCTCATAGATACATTTGTAGTTGGGGATATTGCGCAGCCCAATGAGGTGGTGATTAACGAGATTTATACGGATGTGACCCCCACCGTCGGACTGCCGGCAGTAAAGTTTCTGGAGATTGTAAACCGGGCTTCCAAACCCTTTGATATGACCGGATGGAGCATTCGAAAAATAAATTCCGCCGGAGAATTCAGTTCCACTTACACCTTCAATCTGCCCCGGGTGCTGTTGCCGGGCCAGTATCTGGTTATTTGCCCAACCTCCGGAATGGCCCTTTACGAAGCCCTTGCAACGAATGTGATGGGTGCGGGTTCTTTGTCCTTTAATATTTCCAGTGACCACATTGCACTTGTGGATGCTGAGGGCGTTATTCTGGACAGGGTAGCCTACAGCGACAGCTGGTACCAGGACAATACCAAAAAAGCCGGAGGCTGGAGCCTAGAACGCATTGACCCGGATTTCTTCTGCCCCAACAGTCTGAACTGGATTGCTTCCTCCGATTCCTCGGGCGGTACACCGGGTAGATTGAATTCCAAGAGGGCTTCTTTCTCGGATACCATTCCCCCGATTCTGCTCAATGCCTATACAGTAGCCCGGGATACCATTGCCCTGAAGTTTTCCGAACAATTGGATTATCTCACAGCACTTGACCCTGCCAATTATATTATCGGTAATGGTATTGGAAGCCCTGCTCAGGTGATCTTCCCGGGAGAAATATCTTATCAGTTTGACCTGGTTTATTTGATAACTCCGAGTCCTTTGGATTCTAATGTGATCTATACCGTTACCGTCACCAATCTGAAGGATTGTCCGGGAAATGCCATCGGCAGTATCGTGGCTCAGGCCGCTATTCCCCTGATTCCTGGTGTGAAGGATGTGATTATTAATGAGGTCCTGTTTTACCCCTATACCGGAAGAAACCGGTTCGTGGAGTTGTATAACAGGTCGGATAAAATTGTGGATTTAAGTAAAATCTACCTTGCCGAAGTAGTGACCGGAATTGACTCCATTCAAAGTGTCAAAAACCTGACCTCAACCCCAACCCTTCTTTTGCCGAAATCTTACATTTGTCTGACGCCGAATGTCAAGGATCAGGTGGATGTTTACAAGCCCAAAGATAATGCTGCCTTCCTGCAGATTGCTTCCATTCCTGCTTATAGCAGCACAAAAGACGAGGTGGTGATTATATACTCCGAAATACAGCTCTCCACGGTTACCTCTACTTCTCCTATCATTAAACTGGATCAGTTCTATTACGAAGATTCCTATCATTTTCCGGATCTGATATCCAAAAGAGGAGTGTCACTGGAACGATTGAATTCTGAAGGCGATACCCAGAACAAGGATTTATGGCACTCTGCCGCCAGTACTGTCAATTATGCTACCCCGGGATATGAAAACTCTCAGCAGCTGAGACCTCAGTCAAATGGCACCGTGTCTGTGCTGCCGGAAACCTTCTCTCCGGATGGAGATGGCTTTGAGGATATTCTTTCCATCAATTACAAATTTACCTCGACCGGAAATAATGCACGCATTACCATTTATGATGCTGTTGGGAATCGGGTGAAGGTATTACGACCCAATTTTCTTTTGGAAACGGAGGAAGGGTTTGTTACCTGGGATGGTACCAACGACAATGGAAACAAAGCTCCTGTGGGCGTATACCTCGTTATATTTGAGCTGATGGCTCCGTCCAACGGAAATCGGGAAGTGTACAAGGTGCCCTGTGTGCTCGCTGCGCGCCTGAATTAATCGGCTGCTGCCTGCCCGCAATCCTTTTGTATCTTTGCAGGGTGAAAGTAGCATTCCATACCCTCGGGTGTAAACTCAATTTCTCCGAAAGTTCGGCACTCAACCGCCAACTGGAAGAAGTGGGGTTTCAATCTGTTGCCTTCCAGGATACTCCCGATGTGTTTGTGGTGAATACCTGCTCTGTGACGGAAAATGCCGACAAAAAATGCCGCAAACTCGTCGCTCAGGCCAAAAGGATTAATCCCAATGCCCTCATTACCATCATTGGGTGCTATGCCCAATTGAAACCAGCAGAAATTGCGGCTATTCCCGGCGTGAATGCGGTTTTGGGAGCTGCAGATAAATTCAGGTTGCCCCAGGTTCTGCAGGAACTGACAGCCACCCGGGAAACCCTGGTGCGTAATACCCCCATACGGGAAGTTAATGTATTTGAACAGGCCTGGTCGGCCGGTGATAGAACCCGGTCTTTCCTGAAAGTTCAGGATGGATGCGACTATAAATGCACCTTCTGCACCATACCACTGGCCAGAGGAAAAAGCCGAAGCGATACAATAGAAAATGTGCTCCGGAATGCCGAGGCTATTGCTGCTACCGGCGTACAGGAAATTGTTTTGACAGGCGTGAACCTGGGTGATTTTGGGAAAGGCACCGACAATGATTTCTTTGACCTGGTGCAGGCTCTGGATGCTCAGGCAGCCGTTCCCCGCATTCGCATTTCTTCCATTGAGCCGAATCTGTTGCACGACGATATTATCCGGTTTGTAGCCAATAGCAGGGTGTTTATGCCCCATTTTCATCTGCCCCTTCAAAGTGGCAATAATGAAATGCTGGCAGTTATGCGGAGGCGCTACCGGAGAGAATTATACGCATCCCGGGTAGAATACATCCGTCAGGAAATACCGCATGCATCCATTGGGGTGGATGTCATTACCGGATTCCCGGGCGAAAGCGAAGCTCATTTTTCCGATACGTGGCAGTTTATTGAAGATTTGCCCGTATCCTACCTGCATGTGTTTACTTATTCCGAACGCGCGGATACTCCTGCAGCAGAAATGGCCAATCCGGTACCCATTGCAGTTCGGCAGGAAAGAACGCGTAGATTGATATCCCTTTCCGAAAAAAAGAAGCTGGCCTTCTATCGGCAGTTTATCGGTCAGAAAAGGCCGGTATTGTTTGAAGCAGATCAGGAGGATGGAATGATTTCCGGCTTTACGGATAATTACCTGCGTGTGCAGCTTCCCTGGGAAGCATCCCTGGTGAATTCCCTGCTTCCGGTTCATCTGGAAGGCCTTGCACCCAATGGGAATCTGGATGGGCAGATTCAGTTGGTGAGAGATTCTATTTAATTTGAAGAAAATTGTTTAAAAGCCTGCCTTGAGCAGGCTTTTTTTGTGCTTGGTCCAAGTCCCCGCTTGGTCCAAGTCCCCGCTTGGTCCAAGCCCCCGCTTGGTCCAAGTCCCCGCTTGGTCCAAGTCCCCGCTTGGTCCAAGTCCCTGCTTGGTCCAAGTCCCCGCTTGGTCCAAGTCCCCGCTTGGTCCAAGTCCCCGCTTGGTCCAAGTCCCTGCTTGGTCCAAGTCCCTGCTTGGGTCAAGCCCAGAGATAACTCAATAAAAAAAGCCCGCGTGGAGCGGGCTTTTTTTATTCTTTAACTCAACAATTAATTCCGGTATAATACCTGCTTAATTGCCTCTATTGTTCTTTGCTTATTCGGCAGGTAAGCCTGAATCAGGGTAGGGGCGTAGGGCAACGGCACATCCATGCTGTTTACCCGCACAATCGGAGCATCGAGGTAGTCGAATGCTCTTTTTTGAATCATATACGCCAATTCACCACTCATGCTCGCCAAAGGCCAGGATTCTTCCACAATAACCGCACGGTTGGTTTTCCGCACAGATTCCACCAGTGTATCGTAATCAATGGGGCGAAGTGACATCAGGTCAATCATTTCACAGCTGATTCCTTCCTTTTCCAGCTCATTACAGGCATCCAGAGCCACATGAACCATTTTTCCGAAAGAAATCACCGTTACATCTGTCCCGGCTTTCTTAATATCAGCCTTGCCCAGCGGAATCAGGAAGTCCTCTGTGTCGGGTACCTCACCTTTCATTCCATACATTTGCTCAGACTCCATGAAAACAATCGGATTGTCATCCCGAATGGCCGATTTCAATAAGCCTTTGGCATCTCTTGGAGTTGAGGGGGTAACCACTTTCAGACCCGGACAGTTGGCATACCAGCTCTCAAAACACTGAGAGTGCTGGGAACTCAGCTGGCCTGCCGATCCACTCGGACCACGGAAAACCATCGGTGCACCAAAATGACCGCCACTCATGGACATCATTTTTGCCGCACTGTTGATCACCTGGTCAATGGCTACCAATGAGAAGTTGAAAGTCATAAACTCAATAATGGGACGTAACCCTACCATGGCTGCCCCTACGCCCACTCCGGCAAATCCCAGCTCAGCAATCGGGGTATCAATAATGCGACGGGCTCCGAATTCCTTCAGCATGCCCTCGCTTACCTTGTAGGCGCCATTATATTCAGCAACCTCTTCTCCCATCAGAAAAACCCGGTCATCCCGACGCATTTCTTCACTCATGGCTTCCCTCAGGGCCTCGCGAAACTGTATTACTCTTGTGCTCACTTTTTTGCTGTTAAAAAACCGAAGACAAAGTTAGCAGGAATCCTCCATTTATCCGATTTTTTGCCCTCAATTTCACCGCAAAAGCGTCACACTGCCCTGACGGGTTTCCTGCACCCCGATACAATTTAAACTGCTGATCACGAAAAAATAAACCCCGGACTCAGCAGGCCTGCCGTTCACCTTCCCATCCCAGAATAATTCCGGATTCCTCGCAGACCATATCAGATTACCCCAGCGGTCCCAAATGCTGATCTCAAATCGCTCCGGTTTCTTTAACTCCGGCCTGAAAAAATCATGAAATCCATCTCCGTTAGGGGTGAACACATTGGGCAGAAACCGAAATTGCTCCATGGGAATGGCCAGATCCACCGATTTCTCCAGAACTGTGGTACAGCTGTCGCTCCGAACATACATCCGCACCGGGAATTGCCCAATTTTCGGGAACTGATGAACCGGATTGTTGGCATCCGATATTTCCCCGTCTCCAAAATCCCACATCACATCCAGAGAATCAGATACCCCGGAAAAGAACCGTGCTTCCCGGCTGCAGGTGTCTGTCTCCCAGGTAAAGGCGGCAGGAGGTGCTGAAGCAAACCGAAAAGTATCCTGCAGCGTATCGGCACACCCCCCCGCCCAGGCAATCAGCGTGAGCACATACTGACCGGCACCCGGAAAGGAAATAACCTGTTCGGGGTTGCCCGTTCCTCCCGTTCCACTTTCCGGTTCCCATCGCAAGGAATCAGCCGTTGGACCAGTGTAGCTAAATTTTACTTCAGGATTGCACAGGGTATATTCCTGAGCCCAGCTCGCAAATGGCTGCTGCTCCAGAGTTATGGTTTTGACTGCCGTGTCCGACCCCATACAGGTAAATTCCCGTGCAATCATGCGAATGTCATAAGTCCCGTCGGCCGGAAATGCCTGCACCGGATTCTGCAAATTGGAGGTGTCTCCCGGCCCCATGCCAAAATCCCAGGAATACTGATCCGCACCCAGTCCCTGATAAGTAAACTGAACCGAGTATGGAGGACAGAGGGAGCTGGTCTGCCAGATGAAATCGGCAGAAGAGGTGGGCTCAAAATCAACTTTGAAGGCAGCAAGGTTGCAGTTGGTGCTGTTGTTGGTGTTGGATACAACCCCGCTGGTGGTGGGGAAGTCCGAATTGCCCCCGCATCCTGCACATACTGCATGATACACAATACCCTGGGGCGAAAAACGGGAGGTGCCCCCGTCCACATGTTCCTTGCTGATATTCCCACCCAGAAAGGTGCCATACAGCAAACCCGTCGCATGCTTCTTCAATACCATCAGGTAAAAGTCCGTGCCGTCGGTAGTGGCTTTCAATGCTCCCATTGTTACCGGAAGCCCTGTGGTATTCAGAAACTGGTTGGAGGTATTTCCTGTTCCCGGAAACTGACACCCCCATCCCGAACAGTAAATATTGCCACAACGGTCCACCAGGAAAGCTGTCGGGGAAATGTCAGGACCCTGCCTGCCTGCCCCAAAAACAGTACTGAACAGGTTGGTGCTCAGGGTGCTATCCAGGCAAATAATAAATTGTTTTCCTCCGGTGTTGAAGTACAGGGTGCCTCCGCCAAAACCCACAATCGGCATGGATCCTGTGCTCTGTCCGTACAGGTTAATTCCGCCATCTTCATCCGTCTGAATAAAATAAGATTGCTCCTCCCCGGAAGTGCCGATGAATGTGGAATGATTCAGGTTTTGTCCATCGCTGCTGAACACACTGGCAAATCCATCAATGGAGCCTCCGGGCGTACTCCGGAATGCCCCGCTAGTTACCGGAAAATCAGGACTGAGTGTGCCTCCCGTTACCAGCACTTTCCCCGATGCACTTACCTTCACCCCATAAGCAGCATCCTGATTGGCTCCACCCAGATAAGTCAGCCATCGCACCGAAAATAAGTCGGGTGAAAAACTTCCCACTATGCCATCCTGGGTGCCCGACAACGCATTCTGAAAACATCCTGCCGTTACCGGGAAATTGGCCGAGGCCGAATTGCTCGCCACAAAAATCTGATCCAGAGAGTCCACAAAAATTTCCCCCCGATACTCATCCCCATAATTGTAATTCAGTCCAAGCGCATTGTATCCGTCATCCCCTGCACCCCCGAGGTAGGTGGAAGCAAGTAACTGGTTGCCGGCTGCATTAAAACGGCTGATAAACAAATCATAGCCACCTCCCGGTGTCGGTTGTGTGGCCTGCACTATAGGGAAATTGTTGGATTCCGTGGTGCCCAATACCAATAGCTCATCCTGACTGTTTACCACAAGGGAATGGGGCTGATCTCCTGCTGAGCCACCGAGGTAGGTGGAATATATCAGCTGCGTGCCCGAAGCGTTGAATTTGGATATTGCAGCATCATACATCCCCTGAAAGGAACTCTGATAGGCCCCAAACACCGGATAACCCGCGGCATACACACGCCCGCCGGCATAGAGGTTTCCTGCATTGTCGTAAGTGGCTGTGAAGCCGAAATTATCCGCTACCGATCCGGTATAGCTGGAGAAAATCAGCGTGGGGTCAATCACCAGTTTCCCTTCCGGATACTGTCCCTTCAGGCAAAAGCGAATGACTTCCTCCTCCTGGCAAAACCCAATCTTAACAGGGATCTTTTCATTCTCCTGACCAGTAGGTACTATCCAGGCTACAGGAGGTGTTTCAGTCAGGGTGCGCACTGAAGTGAAAATGCGAAGCGACCCATCAGAGTCAATCCTGACAGAATCAGCGCCCATGTATCGAAACCCAATGGAAGCAGCATCTGACACACGCTGGCAGGTATAGGTGTAGCGCATATGTCCCGCCCATTCCTCCCAGAGTAAATGCACGCCGGGCCAGATATCTGGGTAGACAATCTGTGCATGAGCCTGGGCATCGGTTGCAAAATGGCCTGGATCATTACCGGTGAAATAATGGTAGCGAACCGCATCTGCGCCTACTCCCTTTGCCTCACAGTTTGGGCTGGTGCTGATGTATTCCAGGCGTAGTCCATGACAGCGTACAGCAGCATCCCGGCGTAGCTGATTCTCATGGGAGAGATCCTCCGGATGGGCCAGCTGAAAGGCAATACCGTAATTTTCAAAAAATGCAGCACCGGCTTTCAGGGATGCCCGATACCGGATGTGCGCCGCCCACTGCCCTTTATTTTCAATCGCCCGAAATCCCTCGCTTCCACCAGACCCATGCGCTCCCGCCACTCCGGTACAAACCGTAAGTAAGACCAGAATCCGCAAGAGTAAAAATCTGAACATAGATGGTAACAACAGATACTACGCCGTAATAACCCCCAAATTACCCATAAAGTTAATGCAATGACCTCAGGTAGTCAATTGCCGGGTTGAATGGTTCCCCTGCCATTCCAATCGCTGTCACCGAAGGTAATTGCGGGAGGAAGGGATGCACCACCCAAAGAGGAGGAGGCAGGTTTTTTCGGCATCGGATTCTTTTTTACCGTTATTTTGTTTCTCATTAGCGATGAAATCTATCAGTCTGGAGGAAATCCAGAAACCGGTTGAGGCCGAACTCCGGCAATTTGATGACCATTTCCGCGGGGCAATGAAAACCCGGGTAATGTTGCTGGATACCATTATGCGCTACATACTCCGGAGAAAAGGCAAGCAGGTGCGTCCCCTGTTTGTATTGCTCTCAGCACAGGTATGTGGGGGCATTCAGCCAGCTACCTATCGGGGAGCCGCCCTGGTGGAATTGCTCCATACAGCCACCCTGGTTCATGACGATGTGGTGGACGAAGCCGATGAACGCAGGGGATTCTTTTCCATTAATGCCCTCTGGAAAAATAAAATAGCCGTTCTCGTAGGAGACTTTCTCCTCTCCCGGGGTCTGCTTATGTCCTTGGAACATGATGATTTTAACCTGCTCAAAATAGTATCCAATGCCGTACGCCTCATGAGTGAAGGCGAGCTTCTCCAGATTGAAAAGGCCCGTCGCCTGAATGTGGACGAACCGGTATATTTTGATATTATTCGTCAGAAAACAGCATCGCTCATTGCTTCCTGCTGTGAGGTGGGGGCCGCCAGCGCCTGCAGTGACAAAGACATTGCAGAGAAAATGCGCCTCTTTGGCGAAAAGGTCGGCATCGCATTCCAGATAAAAGATGATCTCTTCGATTACGGTACCGCCGATGTGGGCAAACCCCTGGGCATCGACATCAAGGAGAAAAAAATGACCCTGCCCCTTATCCATGTGCTCAACAAGGCATCCTGGGCAGAAAGAAGGCAGATTATCAATGTGGTCAAAAATCACAATAGTAACCCGGCCAAAGTGCGCTGGCTGATGGATCTGGTTATCGGAAATGGTGGTATTTCCTATGCGGAAGAAACCATGAAACGCTACATCCAGGAGGCTTTTGAAATCCTGGATTCTTTTCCCGACAGCCCCAGTCGCGAGTCCCTCCGCCATCTGGTTCAATATACGATTGAACGAAACCGCTGAGTTGCCGGAGGTTACACCTGACCCATATTCCGGGATTTTGGTACTTTTGCAGGCAAATCAACCAATTTACTTTTACCATGAGTGTTCTGACAGTAGGATCCGTAGCCTTCGATGCCATTGAAACCCCATTCGGCAAAACGGATAAAATCATCGGTGGGGCTGCTACCTACATTTCCATAGCTGCATCCTATTTTGTGTCCGGAAGTGCAGTCGTTTCTGTAGTCGGAGGCGATTTTCCGGCAGAAGCCATCCTGGATATGAACCGTCGGGGAATCAATACCGATGGACTCGAAATCCGCCAAAATGAAAAGTCTTTTTTCTGGTCCGGTAAATACCACAACGACCTGAATTCACGCGATACCCTGGTGACAGAACTCAATGTGCTGGCTACCTTCAAGCCTGTTGTTCCTGCCTCAGCCTCCAAATCCCCCTTCCTCATGCTGGGGAATCTGACTCCGGATATACAGCGGGAAGTTATCGGGCAAATGACCGAAAGGCCCAAACTCATCGTCATGGATACCATGAATTTCTGGATGGACATTGCCATGGACAGCCTGAAAGAAACCATCCGCCTCGTGGATGTACTGACCATTAATGATGAGGAAGCCCGCCAGCTTTCCGGAGAGTATTCCCTCGTTAAGGCTGCCCGCGCCATCCTGCAAATGGGCCCCAAATTTTTGATTATCAAAAAAGGGGAACATGGCGCCCTGTTGTTCCATGGAAAAGAAGTATTCTTTGCCCCGGCCCTTCCCCTCGAGGAGGTGTTTGACCCCACCGGTGCCGGAGATACTTTTGCCGGAGGCTTTATCGGTTACCTTGCCAAAACCCGTGATATCTCCTTCCAGAATATGAAAAACGCTGTGATTTATGGTTCAGCCATGGCCAGCTTCTGCGTGGAGAAATTCGGTACCGAAAGAATTCTGAACCTCAGCCGTTCCGAAATCGTGGACCGCGCCAGACAGTTCATTCAGCTGGTGAATACCGACCTGAAACTCGAACTTCAGGATTAATCCTCCGCCCACCCCATGGTCCGATGGCATAAGGTTCTGGAACCTGATGGCCCCTGGCCCGACCGGGGAATTCCCTTTATGACCCTGGTGAGGGGCACAGAAATATGCCTGCTCCGCCTTTCTGATGGAAACTGGAGGGCCTGGCGGCCTGTTTGCCCCCACCAGCAGGCCAGCCTCAAAGGTATACGGCCCGACCCGGATGGATGCATCACCTGCCCTCTCCACCGGTATTCTTTTTCCCTGGATACCGGATATGAAAAACAGGGCAGGGGGCGTTTATACCTCTACCCGGTGGAACAACGCGATTCCGGTGTGTTCATCGGAATGGAATAATGGATTCAATTTTGCTTACAGGAACTTATGTCCGCACTCAATACAGCCCGTCATAAAGAATTGGAACACTCCAAAGGTTTTCTCGAAGGCCCCAGATCCAGATGGAGTGAATTTGTATTTACCCTCAGGGTTATGCTCGAGTTTATCAAAGGCTTTCGCACCCTGCATTTTGTCGGTCCATGTGTCACCATTTTCGGGTCGGCAAGGTTCCGGGAAGACCATCCCTACTACCAGTTGACGAAGGAAGTCGCAGCAGGTATTTCCCGCCTGGGTTTTACCATTATGACAGGGGGTGGGCCCGGTATCATGCAGGCAGCCAATGAAGGCGCCCGTTCGGTGAATGGCCCCTCCGTTGGGTGCAATATTATTCTTCCTTTTGAACAAAAGCCCAATCCATTCCTGGATAAGTTCGTTAACTTCCGGTATTTCTTCGTTCGCAAGGTTCTGTTGGTTAAGTATTCCTATGCCTTCGTTATCATGCCCGGTGGTGCAGGTACCCTCGATGAAATGTTTGAAACCATTACCCTGATCCAGACCGGCAAGATATCCTCCTTTCCGGTCGTATTGATGGGAAAAGATTACTGGCAACCCATGGTGGATTTCATGTATAAAATGGTGGCTGAAGGCACAATTTCCGAAAAGGACCTGGAATTGTTTTTTCTCACTGATGATGTTTCTGAAGCCATTGCGCACATAGAAAAGCATGCGGTGAGCCAGTTTGAACTGGATCGGAATAATCCCCGGCCCAACCGGAGTCGCATTCTCGCCGAAGCCTGAGTTAATATTTCTTCTGTTTTATCCAATGGGAATGGAAGAACCATACCCTGTTAATGCGTTATTATAAAAATATTTATAAATCGCTATGAGTGGATTATTATTCAGCAGATTGTGTAAAAAATTATATAAAAGTTTACTGTATGTGCCCGAAATTCAATAAAAATAGTCATTTCCTTGTTTCTGGATTTTATATATAAGTTTATTTAATGTAAATAGTCTTCCGAAAATCAGTTGGTAAAATGTATTCAAGAGGCAAAATCTATTTCTGGTAAGAGATTCTGTCTTTCAGGTTTTTGTAAATAAATTTATTTATCAATAAAAAATCCTTCCGGAAAGCCTGTGTCCCACAAAGTAAGGCCCTGGGGTTCCGCCATCGGCCGGGCCATAACGCCTTCCGGATTGTTAAGGTAATGGAGAAACTCGGATATGTCTTCATTCCGGTGTGCAATTCGCAGCATAGAGCCTGTGAGCATGCGCACCATCCCGCGTAAAAATCGGTCTGCCTGAATCTCAAAATACCACTGGTCTTCTCCAAAATGCCAATGCGCAAAATGTACCCGGCATCGCGTATGCTTTTGGCCGGTCTGTTGAATGGCAAAAGCACCAAAATCCATTTCGCCCTGTAATGCAGCCGCACAGGCAGTGAGCATTTCCGGTCTGGGCCTGTATCTCAGGCGAAGGGAAGTGTGGTGCAGAAAGGGGTTTTTCCCAAAATGCACATAATACCGATACTTTCTCCAGAGGGCACTGTACCTCACATGGGCACCCGGGATAGGAGATACCATAAACGCATTCGCGGCAATATCCGGAGGCAGCAGGTGATTTAAGTGTTGAAGGAAATTTTCTCCTGGTTCGACTTCCGTTTCAAAGTGCAAAATCTGCCCCCTGCCATGTACGCCGGCATCGGTTCTTCCGCAACCTAAAGAGGAAATTGGATGGCGCAGGATTTTTTCCAGCGCATCATTGAGTGTTCCCTGTACAGTAGGTAGATTGGGCTGGGATTGCCAGCCCCGATAGGCTGTTCCCAGATATTGTACTCGGAGAAAATACCGAGGCATCCTACACCCGTTCTACAATCATGGCAACCCCCTGACCAACCCCCACACACATGGTGGCCAGTCCGTAACGGCTGTTGTTTCTTTTTTGCAGCTCATGCACCAGCGTGGCGGTAATCCTCGCACCCGAACAGCCCAGGGGATGGCCAATGGCAATTGCCCCTCCGTTTACATTCAGGATATCCGGATTGTATTGCAATTCCCGGTGACAGGCAATGACCTGAGCCGCAAAAGCCTCATTGAGCTCAATCAGGTCGAGGTCTGACAGTTTTAGCCCGGCACGCGTCAGTGCCTTTTGCGTAGCAGGCACAGGCCCGATACCCATGATGGCCGGATCCACACCGGCTACCGCTGCCGATACTATGCGTGCAATCGGTTTCAGATTGTATTCCCGGATCATTTCTTCACTGGCGAGAATCGTCATGGCAGCACCATCATTGAGACCGGAGGCATTTCCAGCCGTTACACTCCCGTCTTTTTTAAACGCAGGTTTCAATTGTGCCAGTTGTTCCAGGGTAGATAAGCGGGGATGCTCATCTGTATCAAAAGTACGGGGCTCTCCGCCTTTTTTCAGGGGGGGAAGCGGGTAGGGGATTAGTTCCTCCTGAAACTTACCGGCTTCCTGTGCCTGTTTCCATTTCAGCTGGGTTTGCCAGGCAAAAGAATCCTGCTCTTCTCTTGAAATCGCATATCGTTCGGCCAGGTTTTCTGCCGTTTCTCCCATCACATATGGATGGTACAAAGCCGAAAGGGCAGGGTTGGTAAAGCGCCAGCCGAATGTGGTGTCAAAAAACTCAGGTAGTCTGCCATATGCCGACTCACTTTTAGCCATAACAAAGGGTGCACGGGTCATACTTTCCACTCCGCCAGCCAGTACAAAATCAGCCTGTCCGGCCTGGATGGATCGGGCACCGTCCAGAATAGCCTGAAGACCGGATGCGCACAACCGGTTTACGGTAACGCCCGCCACAGTGACAGGCAGGCCGGCAAGCAGGGCCGCCATTCGGGCTACATTCCGGTTGTCTTCCCCGGATTGATTGGCTGCTCCGGCAATCACCTCCTCAATCCTGTCTTTGGGTACGCCAGGATTGCGCTCCAGTATGGCTTTGATTACCCACGCAAGCATGTCGTCGGGACGCACTCCCGACAGGCTTCCGGCATATTTCCCGACCGGAGTACGGCAGGCATCCACAATGTAAACGGCTTTCATAATCTTATCCATTAACTTTGCCGCAAATTAACTCATATTGCTGATTTATGTTGCAACGGAAACAATCCCTCTTTTTACTCACTTCTGCACTATGCATGTTCGTCATGCTGGCTGCTCCATATTGGAAAATTTCAGATGCTGCCCACACCGTGGTGCTTTCAGGGGGGAGTATGGAATTAACGACAGCCGATGGTCTTCAGACGGTTATGGGGCCACTGGAGGATGGAATGCAACTGATGATGACGCTGTGGCTGACGATATCGGGCCTGTTGGCCCTGGTGCTGATATTTTTGTTCAAAGACCGGCCGCGCCAGGCTTTGATAGCCGGAATTTTGATGGTGATTGAACTCCTGACCGGGGTTTCTGCCGGGTGGATGGTGAGTCAGATGGAAGCGAAACTGACAGAGGCAGGGGCATCTGACCTGATTTCCGGCTACGAGTGGGGGGCAGCTTTGCCTGTGGTAGCCATGGTATTTGCCTGGCTTGCCCGTCGTAGCATTTTAAAAGACGAAGCGCTGGTTCGATCCGTGGACCGTTTGCGCTAATAGGTTCTGATTTAGGGATTTTGTTCGGATTTGAGTCTGGAAACTTCAGCTTCCAGCATCCGGATTACTTTTTCCTGCATTTGAATGGTGGTTTCCTGAGACCGGATGGTTTGTTGCATGGATTCTACCAGCATGGGGTCAGAGTAGTCGTGGTGATCAGCTCCTTCCTCCAGGGGCGGTCCTTCCGGTGCGGTGCTATTATTTCCACTCGGATCACCAAACGAAGACATGATATTTCCCTGTCCGGTAATGAGCCATTCCGGAGAGATGTTGTACAAACGGTACATGGCAATGATGATGTTGGAAGTAACCTCATTGCGTCCCTTTTCGATGTTGGAAATATAGGACTGCTTGAACCCCAGGCTTGTGGCCAGGTCTGCCTGTGTCAGCCGGAGGTGCTTTCGGGCAGTGATGAATCTTTTGATTACATTTTGCATAGTTGGTGGGAGAAGGCAAAGTGAAATAGCGGAGAATCGCCTGGTATTTAAGGTGATTTTAAGCCAAATTAATGGTAAAAATATCACTCTGGCAAATATAAATGTTTACAATCCAGCGGTGTGGAAAATCGTGTTGAAACTAAAAAAACAGGATTTTTTTATTTTTTTGGTGAATATGAAGAGAAAAATATTTAGTTTTGTCGCTGATATGAATTGTAACCAGTTAATCCAATTACATAAAGCCTATGCGTAAATTACACACCATGCTGCAGGCGCTGATTTTACTCTTGCTCACTGCAGGAGTATTTGTTGGCTGCCGGAAAGGGGAAGATGACCCCTGGCTGACATTCCGAGGCCGGAAGGCTCGGATGGTCGGTAAATGGTCTGTTACCAGTGGAATGGTATCGCGTGGCGCAACGTTTACTGCCGATAATGGAAATCAGGTAGTGGGCACTGCGACCTCACGGTATTCAGAGAAGCGGGTTGAACAGACCAATTATTATTCCACTCCTCAGGGGGACAAAACCTGGACGGTTGCCGGAGATTTCTCAGGCAGCGTTGAAATTTTCCGTGATGGGACCTATCAAATGACCCACACCGAGATTTTCAAAGCAGACGGTGCTACTCCTGAAGTGAACAACAGTGCCGTTGTTAAAGGCTACTGGTCGTTCACCGGTGGAGCGAACGATACCCGCAAGCGCGAGCAGCTTCTGCTCCAGCAAGTGACGGTAGTACCCTCCGCAGGTTCCGGTTCTGTGAACAACAATCCGGTACCCAGCGCTCTCTACAACATTCGTCAGTTGAAGCACAAAGAAATCGTTCTGGAATATTCCAACGATTCCAGCGATGCCCTCGACACTCGTCGTGAAGAATGGACCTGGAGCCTCGTTGACTAATTTGTACCCTCAATCATGTTAAACCAATTGAAACCACAATATCCGATGAAAAAAGGACTTAGACCTGATTTCAAGGGGACGATGAAGTTCTTCGCCGTTCTCCTGTTAATCACTGCAGCCCTCCCGCTGCAAGCCGCAAAGTACTACTGGGTGGGCGGTTCCGGAAACTGGACCGACCTTAGCCACTGGGTAAGCACCTCAGGTGGAACCAAGCAGTATCTCACTCTCCCCGGAAAGTACGATGATGTTATCTTCGACGCCAACTCCGGCTTTACCTCCACCAGCAATGTCGTTACACTTGACTCTACAGGTCACTGTAAAAACATGGACTGGTCTGCCGCTACCAACACTCCCGTATTCACTGATGTAAATGCAGGTTATTTCCTGTATGTTACCGGTAATATGAATCTGGTATCCGGTATGACCTTTGATATTAATACCGTACAAATCGAAGATCTCGACATGTGGCCTTCCTACATTGAGGAGCGCTTCCGTACCATTAATACAAACGGTGTAACTTTCAATGCCAACCTCATTCTGACTGGTGATGATCACCTTCAGTTCCTGGGTAACCTGGATCTGGCTGGTAATGACCTGTTCCTGAATGCCAATTATTCCATTGATGCACGCAACATCACAGTAACCTGCCGCAACCTGTTTGCCAATGGTAACGCTGAAGTTGATTTCAGAAACGCCACTCTGGTATGTACTGAAGCCATGACGATCAACAATGCTAATTCCTGGTACATGGACGGTTCTTCCGTAACTGTAAGCGCTGGTATTTCTGCTCCATTCTGGACTGAGTGGAACAACCTGACCGTTTCCGGTTCTCCTGCCGATGCAGCTCAGAATGTAAATGTTTACCTTCCCGGTGCCAGCATCAACAACTTCACCATTAACATGGCTTCTACCTGGACTGGTAACATGAATGTAAGCACTGACTGGCCAGGTACAAATGCCCGTCACTTTAATGTTTCTGTTGCCAATGCTTCCAATAACCTCCATTTCGATGGTGACTGGAGTGTGTACAGCACTGCCAACATCAGCGCAACTGCCGGTAAAATTTACTTTGACAATGGTAGCTTTGATGCAACCAACAGCGACTCCACTACAATCGGTGCCGGTACCAACCTGTTCATCGCTCCAGGTGAGTCTGTAGGTTCTTCCAGGTTCATTCTGAATGGTACTGCTACTGACACAGTACGCGTACACTCCACTCAGGATGGTAACTCTGCTTCCTTCTACGCTACTTCCGGCTATCATTGCTTTGATTTCGTTTCCTTCAAGGACATCGATGCTACTAACGGTAATAACCTGAATGCTCCTGTTGCTTCTGACAAAGGAAACAACTCCGGTATTACTTTTGCCGCTACTTGTGGTGACACAGTAGAAGTGTTCGTAACCAACGATCCTTCCAGCCTGTCCATTTGTACTGGTACTCAGTTTACCATCACTTACTCCTACTACGGTGCAACTCTTTCTCCTTCCAACTTCTTCCTCCTCGAGCGTTCTGATGATGAAGGAAACTGGGTAGGTGATATCATTGATGCTAAGAATGACAGCGTTCTGGGTAATACCGTGTACAATGGTACTTTCACCATGAACATGTCTTCTCTGAACTACAATGCTTCTAAGAACTATCGTTTCCGTGTTCGTGCTACGGATCTTCCCGGTTCCGGTTATTCCGTTGCCAACCCGACCAATGTTGCTCTGGGTTATTCCCCATACGCCAGCTTCTCTGTAGGTTTCCAGAATGTGGTTCCCGGTCAGGTAGTTTTCGAAGGCTGGGATTTTGATGGTCTGCCTCCGTTCACCTTCTCTTACACTGATGGTACTTCCATCATCAATTCTACTACAAACGAAATGTCTGTAAGAGAATACACTACCTCCGTTTCTGACAAATCCTACTCTATCCTGAATGTATACAATACCTGCGGTATTGGTAGCTACGGTGGTGGATACGATGTTGACATGAGCAACGGTTACCAGAATGAGGCTCCTTCCGCTACTTTGTTTGGTGATACTACCATCTGCCGCGAATACTTCGGTGGTAATGACTATGTAAATGTATGGGCCATGATCAGCAATGTTGATGATCCTTCTGATTACGATATTTACTACGAAGAGTCAGAAAATGGTAACTACAATAACATCAACATGAGCGATTTCGCTGACTTCGTAAATGAGTATCCTAACGAAAGCCTCGTTGCCTTCAAGCCTTTGTTCATTCAGAATGAGAATACCGGTGGTTTCTTTGATAATGTTTCTGGTTTGATCCACGATGTTATCAATGCCCGTCCTCGTGCCAATCTTAGCCTGGCTCCGAATCAGCAGACTACCATCTGCCAGGGTTCTTCTACCATGCTGCAGGTTGACTTCGAAAAAGGTAATGCTCCCTGGGATCTTACTTACGATGCAGGTGGTTCCCCAATCACTGTAAACGGTATCACTGCCAATCCTTACTTCCTGACTGTATCTCCTTACTCTGATATCACTTACGATATGAATACCCTGTTTGCCAGCGTAACTTCCGGAACTTGTTCCAGCGAACTGTATGCAAACAACGGTAACGTAACTGTGAACGTTCAGACTCCTGCTACTGTTTCTCTGTTGTCCGGTGATTCTGCTATCACTTATTGCACAAGCACCAACGCAGGTGATACTTTCAAACTGGAAATCGACATCCAGGGTGGTCAGGCTCCTTACTCTGTGAGCATGTTCGATGGTACGAATAACTTCGCCATCTCCAACCTGAGCGGTGCTGACACAGTATTGATTCCGTTGTTCCCAAGCGCTACTACCACTTACACCATCACTGGTATCTCTTCCGGCGGTGTTTGTCCTTCCGGTCTGGTTAACGCTGTACCTGTTGTAGCTACTGTAACCTCTTTCACCTCCCTCAATGCTACATTGAGCGGTACTCAGGCTATTTGCGCTATGACTCCTGCTACCCTGACTCTGGCTGTTAATGGTTCTTTCCCTGCTACCCTGGTTGTTAACCATGGCGGTATGATGGACACCATCAGCGGTATCATGAGCAGTCCGTACCATTTCTATGTAGCTCCTACCACTAACACTACTTACAGCATTGTAAGCATTAAGAATAAGTGTGGAGCTGGTTCTGGTACTGGTACTGCTACCGTTACAGTGAATAATCTTCCTGTAAATGCTGCTTTCAACGTTATTCCTCAGGGTAACAATACTTACCGTTTCGTTAATACTTCCGTAGGTGCTACTAGCTACACCTGGAACTTCGGTGATGGTACAGTATTCACTACTACTACTGCGGATACTACTCACACTTACGCTAATGCCGGTATCTATCAGGTAACCCTGACTGCCAGCAACCAGTGTAACATTCAGAATGCTACACAGACTGTATCTAACGCTGTTGCAGTAGATAACGCTCTGGAAGCTGCTGAAATCCGTGTGTATCCGAATCCGTCCAACGGTTTGTTCAATCTGGAAGTTGCCGGTGTTGATCAGTCTGTAAACGTGTCCATCGAAAACATTCAGGGTCAGGTTGTATATCAGAACGTAGTAAATGGTAATGGTCGTGTGGAACTGAATATTCAGAACCAGGCTGCCGGTATCTACATGCTGCACCTGAGTACTGAACAGGGCCGTGTTGTTCGTAAACTGATCGTTCAGTAATTGTTGGGTTAATCTAAAACACAAGTAAAGAAGATGAATAAGTATTTCATAAGATTGGCTCTGACAGCAATTGCAGTTACAGCCTTCATCGGGTGCAGAAAAGAGGATAAATCCGCTCTCTCTCCCGTTGTAATCTCCAAGCAAACTACCACTGTAGATGATACCGTGGAAGTGATTGACGAAACCAATTGGGTTCACTACACCGTTAATGTTGTCCCCGGTGGCAACGCTACAGGTGGTGGTCACAAAGTTGCCGGTATCTCCGGTGCTGAAGTTACCTGTGCCGTAAGTGGTAAGAAAATCACTGTTGTAACTGGTCCGGATGGCCAGGCTGTGTTCAACAAACTGAGCCGCGGTAACGTAACCGTTACAGTTCGTGCTCAGGATCACACTACCCTGTCCTACACCGTAACCCTCAACACTGACGACGATTTCGTTGACATGCCGTTCATCAACGGTCAGCGTTACGCTTCTACCATGGTTGTTCTGTTCCCCACCGCTGGTGCCGGTACTGCTACAATCTCTGGTCGTGCTTATGCTGATCTGAACCAAATGGTTGCCGGAAATGAGGCTGTTGCCGGTATCAAGGTAACAGCTGTAATGGAAGACGGTGCCCAGTTGCGCAACTTCGTTAACCATGAGCCCGATGTTCCGGGTAATGTGTTGAATGTTATGTACGAAAACATGGTGTCTACTGGTAATACCAACAACACTGGCGATTACAGCCTGTCTGTACCCGCTACTGGTAAACCCCTTACTTACCGTGTATTCGGTGATGATTTCGCTACTGATGTAATCACTGGTCCTACTACTATCGAAAGAATTGTGTTCTCTCACGGTTCCAAATTCGTAGATGTAGTTTCCAATGTTACCAAAGTGGTAGATCTGAACTACTAAGAGATTGTTATCAATCTAGACAAAAGGCCGCTGGAAACAGCGGCCTTTTTGTTTTTTATATGGTCTGAGCTGCTTTCTGATAGGGTTATGCCAGATTGAATTTCGACCTTGGCTTTGTTTCATCGTGTCATACCCATTTTTTGATTCAAAATGGCAGGTGCCCATTTGTTTCTCCTCAGTATTATTTCCAATTTTGTTTGATGAAATCAGGAATTCCTTCTACCCATTTACAGTTTTTCCACGATTTTACCCGTTATCAGGGCAAAGTCAGGGATGTCTATAACCTGAAAGATACCGTTCTGGTTATGGTGGCCACCGACAGGATTTCTGCATTTGATGTGATTTTGCCCAATACCATTCCCTTCAAGGGGCAGGTGTTAAATCAGCTTGCTGCTTATTTTCTGGAAGCGACGGAAAGTATTATGCCCAATCATCTGCTCCTTGTTCCGGATCCCAATGTGAGTCTTTGTCTGGCTTGTAAACCCTTGCCCGTTGAGTTTGTGGTGAGGGGGTATTTATGCGGCCATGCCTGGCGTGAATATCAGGCAGGAAAGCGTGTGATATGCGGGGCTACACTGCCAGATGGGCTCGTTGAAAATCAACAATTGCCAGAGCCTATTCTGACCCCCACAACCAAATCTGCCATCGGGCATGATCTCGATATCTCTCCGGATGAGATTATTCGTTCCGGGTTGCTGGATGCAGAAACCTGGCATCAGGCCAGCCACTTTGCCCTGCTCTTGTTTGCCAAAGGCCAGGAAATGGCTCAGGAAAGAGGGTTGCTCCTGGCCGATACCAAATATGAATTTGGTATTTTCGAGGAAGAACTTCATTTGATTGATGAAATTCACACACCGGATTCTTCTCGCTATTTTGTGGCGGAAAATTATTCCCTGAATTTCCCGGAAGGTCGTCCCGTAGGTCAGTTGTCGAAGGAGTTTGTCCGGGAATGGCTGATGCAGCAGGGTTTTATGGGTAAGGACGGACAAACTCCGCCTGTTATGCCGGATGCTTTTGTGGAAGAAGTCAGCAGCCGCTACATTCAGCTATATGAAACCATGACCGGGCGGAAGTTTCAAAAAGCGGATTACGCCGAGGTCGAAAGTCGCATTCAGCAAAATGTAAATGAGGGACTCAAAAAACTGGGCGTCTATTCCGCATAATTTTTGATAATTTTAGACCGGAAACACATTATGAAATATCAGGCTGACTTACAGGAAAAATATGTAGTGCTTACACTACTGGAGGAGAAACTTGACTCCCGGATTGCACCCAAACTCAAGAGTGAATTTTTGGTGCATAATGCCGAGGGCGTACGCAACATTATTCTGGATTTAAATGCTGTCAAATACGCCGACAGCAGCGGACTCAGTGCTATTCTGATTGGCCATCGCCTGTGTCAGAATAACAAGGGCATCATGATTCTTACCGGAATTCAGGAGCAGGTTGAAAAACTGATTACCATCTCCCGCCTGGATGAAGTCCTAAATGTGTTGCCCACACAGCAGGAAGCAGTGGAGGCGATCTTTCTCAATGAACTGGAAGGTGATTTTCTGGATGAGGAGGAAGGCGTGGATGATGAATTTCTGGAAGAAGAAATTGATGATTTGGATGAGGTCGAGGACTGGGAAGAGGATAAATCCGAATTCGATGAGCGGGAGGAATTTTAATCCCCCTCGCACGCTATGTTTGAATTAACCATTCTGGGGAGCAGTTCTGCTACGCCGGCATTTAAACGCCACCTTAGCGCCCAGTTGGTTTCACACAACGATCGTTTATTTCTGATTGATTGCGGAGAGGGAACCCAGTTTCAGCTCCTGCGGTACAAGGTTCGGATTCAGCGCCTTGATGCTATCTTTATTTCTCATCTTCATGGAGACCATATTTTTGGTCTTCCCGGATTATTGTGTACCCTTGGAAATCATGAGCGCACCCGCCCTCTGACTCTGGTATGCCCGGAAGGTTTGCCCGAAATGTTGTCCCGGATTTTTCAGTATTCCGACACCCGCCTGAAGTTTGATATCGAGTTTGTGGAACTGAAGGAAAAGGAATCCCGGGTCGTGTTTGAGAACAATGGTCTTGAGGTGGAAACTATTCCCCTGCGACACCGGGTCTATTGCAACGGATTTCTGTTTCGGGAGAAAAAACGACCCGGAAAATTTGAAACTATTCAGGCTATGGAGGATGGGATTCCCCGTCAGTATTTTCATCTGCTTAAACAAGGAAATGATATTGAACTGGATGGCAGGGTGATTCATGCATCCGACTATCTGGGTGCTTCACCCAAAAGGTACGCATATGCCTATTGCTCCGATACGCGATATATGGATACTCTGGCCCAACAGGTTCAGGATGTGGATTTGTTGTATCACGAAGCCACCTTTATGGAGGATTTGAAGCATAAGGCCGAATCTACATTTCATTCCACTGCCCATGAGGCTGCATTGGTGGCCAGGAAGGCAGGGGCCCAGAAACTGGTTATTGGTCATTTCTCCGCCCGATATTCTGATTTGTCACCACTGCTTCAGGAAGCACGGATGGTTTTCCCGGAAACTTATCTGGCCGAAGAAGGTGTTCCTGTTAAAATCAAATAGTATGGAAACTCCCAGGGCCAGAATTCTCTTCGTTTTTTTAGGTGCCATTTTTGTGGCCAATGCCCTGCTGGCAGAATTTATCGGAGTAAAAATCTTTTCCCTGGAGCAGACCCTCGGAATTCCTGAAGCTGATTTTTCCCTGTTCGGTAAGGATCACCTCTCCTTCAATATGACCGCAGGGGTACTGCTGTGGCCGGTGGTGTTTATCATGACCGATATCATTAATGAGTATTACGGAATAAAAGGGGTTCGGTTTTTATCCTGGCTGGCGGCCGGAATGATTGTGTATTCCTTTTTAATGGTCTGGCTGTCCATTCATCTGACTCCTGCTGGTTTCTGGTCGGGTTCCGCTACAGGTAAAGGTATTCCCGATATGCAGGCTGCCTTTTCCGGAATATTTGGGCAGGGGCTCTGGATAATCATCGGTTCCCTCACGGCTTTCCTGATTGGTCAGATTGCCGATGTGCTGGTATTTCACCGGATCAAAAAAATGACGGGAGATAAATGGATTTGGATGCGCGCTACCGGTTCTACCCTGGTATCCCAGTTGGTGGATAGCTTTGTGGTTTTGTTTGTGGCTTTTTATCTCGGAGCAGACTGGGAACTATCGCTGGTGCTGGCAATTGGACTGGTTAATTACCTCTATAAATTTATGGTAGCGGTGTTGCTGACTCCTGTACTATATGGGGCTCATGTCCTGATAGATCGTTATCTGGGCGCTGATTTGTCGCGGCAGATGCAGCAGGATGCTCATCCTTTCTCAGCATAGGAATCAGTTTCCACGCAATCCAGATGGCCAGCAGGCTGAATCCCGATGCCATCCAGCCTACCCGGGCATAATCTTCCATTTTCCCTTCTGCTGTTTCGGTTATCATTGCTCCTGCTATCCAGGCAGCAGCTCCCGATGCGCTTTGTTGGAGAGAGGCCAGCAGACTCATAAATGTGCCCCGCAGCCTCGGTTCAACGGTCTGGGTTATCATGGAAATAACCGGAATCAGCCTTGCCGACAATAGAGCCATAAACACAGTGGTGATGACCAGTATCCACCCCATGGCCATGGGCTGAAGATCGGTGAGTATCAGAATGGGAATTACGGATAAAGGGGTTGCCCAGGCAAACACCCGGAATGCGCCATACCGGTCGGTCAGCCGTCCCGAAAGATTGCTGGCGCCAAAGGTGAATAAACCTCCGGTGAGGTATATGAGAAACAGCTGGTCTTCCCGCACACCGCAGTTGCTGACCAGATATGGGCTGATATAAGGAATGATGGAAAATCCAGCCAGCATCATAATCATCATAAGCAGAAAGGCCATTCGTGCTCCCGGGGTCTGGATTACTTCCCGAATTCTGGGCCAGGCCTGGGGGCGTTTGCCTTCCTGAATATGGATTACCATATCGGGCAAAACTTTCCAGGCTATGCCCAGCACTGGCAGACAGGTGATGGCGAGTAGGAAAAACGGACCATGCCAGTCGGTTCTTTCTGCAATCCATAAGCCGGAAGGTACGCCTACAACAGAGGCAAGGGAAAAAGCGGAAAGCACCAGGCCAGTGGCTCTGCCCCTTCGCTCAAGAGGAATATAATCTCCAATGATGGAAAGGGTGAGTGCTGAAAGAATACCTCCGAATGCTCCGGCCAGAATACGCGCTGTCAGAAAAGGCCAGTATCCTCCTGCCAGGGCGCATAGAAGCGTGCTGATTCCAAAACCCAGAAAGAGGCCGGTCAGCGCCCGTTTTCGGTTAAAGCGATCGAGGAAGAAGGAAGAGAGAATACCGGAAATGGCAGCGCTGAAGGTGTAGGCAGAAACAAGAAAGCCAAATTCCTGAGTGCCGATATGGAAATCCCGCATGAGTTTGGGCCCCAGAGGCATCAGGACAACAAAATCCACGATATGGGTAAACTGCACAGACAACAGGATAAACAAAAGCCAGTTTTCTGTTTTCCGGCTGAACTCGGCATTTTTCATGATGCAAAGGTACGGGATTCCGGTTTGCCGGGGCAGGGTATCGATTCCGGTGCATCCCAGAAGTTTCTCCGGTGCGTCCCGGGAATTATCGGACGGATTCCATCCACAAATGCCTTTCCAAAATCCCGGGAAAAAGCGACTGGGGTTGAAACAAGGTATCCGTACTACGCAGGTGCAACTGCTGACCAGTCATGTCCATTACCGAATATATGTGATGCCCTGTGTATAGATTCCTGCCGTTCAGGTACCAGTTTTCGGTGGCCGACAAGGGAAATCCGCTGATTCGAAGGGTGCCGTCCAGGGAAAACTGCCAGATGGTTTCGCTGAAATAGGGCTCCATGGAGTCAATCGGATAATTATTGTTCAGCAGGTATTCGCTCACCTTTAACAACCGCCAACTGCCCGTCAGGCTGTCAGCCAAAGCGGGAAGATTTAATGAAAGGGTTCGTGCTGTGCGTGCTTCCCTGTCTCTGAAACGAGTGGTCAGGGTGACGGTGAATATTCCCGGGGCATCATACTGGTGTCGGGGATTCTTCTCCCGGCTGGAATGCCCGTCTCCAAAATCCCAGTAAAACGACTCGCCTTCGGAGGAACAGTTGGAAAATACGACGGGCTGATTAAAGAGCAGGGGCAAATCATCGGGTCTCTCCTGCTGGGTAAACCCAAAACAACTCTCTGGCTTCTGGCCACAGGAACAAACCATCAGAAAAACAGCGAGTATGCCGGCCAACATTATCCATTTGGTTGTTTCCTCTGATGAGTAAGGAATTTTCATCCGTGTAGGGCGTAAAGAAATCTCATGACCTGTTTTGCAGGATAAAGATAGTAAAAAGGTAGACTACTCTTTCACCCGGGAGATTGGGGCTACTCACCAGCCCGGTCTGGCTACCGAATGGGGCTTGTTATTCTTCAGATTCCTTGGTGACCAGAGAGATCAGGATGGAGCCTGAGAGCACCACCAGAATGACCGCCAGAGACAACCACGCCGGAATATGAATCTCAAACCCAATGTCCACAATGGATTTTGCCCAAGGCTCATTTAGCAGAGTAAGCACCATTTTGGATCCAATAAACATCAGGATAAAGGAAAGGCCCCTCTGCAGGTACCGGAATTTATCCATGATATCGGCGAGCAGGAAGAACATAGCCCTAAGTCCCATTACCGCAAACACATTGGAAGTGTAGACAATGAAGGGGTTCTGGGTTATGGCAAATACAGCAGGAATGGAGTCCAGGGCAAAAATCAGGTCGGTGGTTTCAATTAACAGAATGACCAGAAAGAGAGGGGTGAAGAATCGTTTTCCATCGTTCCGGCGAATCACAAACTGACCATTTCGGTTTTCGTCTGTGAAGGGCAGAAACCGTTTGGCGAAGCGTAATACGGGTGATTCTGCCGGGTCAAAATTATCTTCCTTCTCATTCAGCATCTTATAGCCTGTACCAATGAGGATGGCACCGAAGATGTACAGGATGAAGTGAAAGTGGCTGACGATCTGCCAGGCTACAGTAATGAAGGTTCCCCGCATAACCAGTGCCCCCAGGATGCCCCAAAACAGAATCTTGTGATAGTACTTTTCATCGACCTTAAAATATCTCAGGATGACCAGGATGATGAAAATATTATCTACCGATAGCGCCCATTCCATGAGGTAGGCGGTGATATAGTCTATGGTGTTTTTGGAACGGATAGCCGGTGTATCTCCGTCAAAGAACCAGATGAGGATGCCAAAACTCAGGGAGAGGGCTACCCAGAAAATGGTCTGGAACAGTGCGGACCGGGTGGATGTTTTTTCGGCCTTGTTGTGGAGAATACCCAGGTCGAAGGCGAGAAACCCCAGAACGAGAACGGCGAAAATAATCATCAACCAGTTTTCGGTCGAGAGTGCGGAAAGATCAAAAATACCCATGCCTGCGAGGCTGTTTAAAAAGTTACGCAAATTAAAGGATTTTAACGGTACGGGGGGGAAGGAGTTATGGTGTATGGGTAATCTCATCCGTATGCGTCATACCCCGGTTTTTGTGTGCGTTATACCCCGATTTCGGTATGCGTCATACCCCGGATTGGGTATGCGTCATACCCTGGATTTGGTATGCGTC
>JAIXKT010000019.1:0-53052 GCA_026932145.1 Bacteroidia bacterium | reverse complement strand
CCCCGGATTGGATATACGTCATACCACAGTTTCAGTATGCGTCATACCCCGGATTGGGTATGCGTCATACCCCGATTTCGGTATGCGTCATACCCCGGATTGGATAAACGTCATACCACAGTTTCAGTATGCGTCATACCCCGGATTTGGTATGCGTCATACCCCGATTTCGGTATGCGTCATACCCCGATTTCGGTATGCGTCATACCCCGGATTGGGTATGCGTCATACCCCGGATTTTGTATGCGTCATACCCCGATTTCGGTATGCGTCATACCCCGTTTTCCGTATGCGTCATACTTCTTAACTTTACAACATGTCAGAAGAAATTCGAATCAACCAGTCAGCCACACGCGAAGAAATTTACCGGGAATTGCTCCCTCAGGCAAAGGCCTTATTATCCCCTGAACCGGATGAAATTGCCCGGATGGCCAACCTGACCGCAATCCTGCATGAGATTCCCGGATTTTTCTGGGTCGGGTTTTACTTCGTGAAAGGGAATGAGCTGGTGCTCGGACCATTCCAGGGGCCGGTAGCCTGTTCCCGGTTTAGCATAGAAAAAGGTGTGTGCGGGGCAGCCGTACGGGAAAACCGAACTCAGATTGTGCCGGATGTGGATGCATTTCCCGGTCATATCGCCTGCAGCAGTTTATCCCGGTCGGAGATTGTCCTGCCCATAAGGGATGCATCTGGAAAAGTGCGGGCGGTATTGGATATTGACAGTATCAGGCTGGATGATTTTTCAGAGGTGGATGAGCAGTATTTGATGCATTTTTTGGAATTAGTGAAGCTGAATTGAGACTCAGGTGAAAGGATTTGAAATATTCATCTGTACCTTACCTGGCCGGGCTCCCATTTTAATTCTTTTTTGAAAAATATCCTTCAGCAACCCGGCTGAATTTGAAGTGAATTTTCGTTCGGAAGTTATGAGTGCAAAATGGGTGGATTCGATTACAAATCACGAATTTTAAAATTCCTTTCTATCCCACTCTGATAAAATTCCAAATTTGACTATTTGGAGTTTGGACAACCGCGGAGGCCCAAGCACACACACACCAGACCATTGACTTTCCCAATATTTATGAGTGGAGGTTACTGGTAATTTATCGAATCAGGATATAATTAAAAAAATTAATTTCATGGTTATGTCGATTGCCGCGTTGGAAAGAGTTGACCCTGGTACCGAGCCATGCACCATTACTGCGTTAAGTACCAGAGCGTAACCTCAGAATATCCCGTCGAAACAAACGAACCCCGGGTACATGTCAAATGGAAGGGTCAGGAAAATCATCTGTTAAGCCAGACAAATCATTCGCCTATTGGATACTTATCCTAAAATCGAGTAGGTTACCCCGCTCATTTGGGAGTTTCAGCTTGCAGCGCATCGCCAACCTGAAGCCTGGTCAAAGAGTAGAGATTGGTTCGGAACCAGTCATTGAGTGCATACCCTCTTCCTCCCAGGCATATAACCCATCTTAAATGTCAACATCCAAAGGCGTTAGTGCATAAATTGTTATATTTGTTGGCAGGAGGAAGCTAGCCCCCCCAATCAGGTTTCAATAAAAGTAGAAGTTTTATTCAGGAAATCGGAATGAGATTGCTGAATGGAATGAACCGGTTAGGGGAGCAAATGATTCTGACCTTTCGGAAATTGCCTGTTCGGGTAAATATTCGGATCCATTGAGGATGGAATGAATGCTCCAACCTTCCCGATGAGAATGGGTCGTGTGCCTTCCATCCCCTGAAGAAGTGAGAAGTACTTCAGTTGGTTGAAAAGAAATTATTATGCTGTTCAATTCGTTACAGTTTTTATTCTACTTTGTACTGGTCACCGTACTGTACTATGGTTTGCCTCATCGTTTTCGATGGGCCATGCTATTAGTAGCCAGCTGCTATTTTTATATGGCATTTGTTCCGGAATATATTCTGATATTGGCCGGGACAATCGTGATTGATTATTTTGCTGCTTTCTGGATACAGGGAACTACCGGGAAGCATAAAAAGATAGCACTTGCAACCAGCATTGTAGCCAATGTGGGCATTCTGGGAGTTTTTAAATATTACAATTTTGGACTGGAAAACCTGAACGAATTATTAGGGTTTTTGAATATTCAAAGTGATATTCCCTATCTGGAAATGATCTTACCCATTGGGTTATCCTTCCATACCTTTCAGGCCATGAGCTATACCATTGAGGTATATTATGGGCGACAAAAGCCTGAGCGACATTTTGGATTGTATGCTCTGTATGTCATGTTTTACCCGCAGCTGGTTGCTGGCCCGATTGAACGCCCTCAGAATATTCTGCCCCAATTACACGAAAAGAAGGCATTAATAAACTCGAATGTAACCAGTGGCCTGAAATTAATGGCCTGGGGATTATTTAAAAAAGTCGTTGTCAGTGATCGGCTGGATTCTGTTACCTCATTGGTATTTAATTCACCTCAGAATTTCTCCAATTGGGAAATGGTTGTGGCAGCCATTTTTTTTACCTATCAACTGTATTGCGATTTTTCAGGGTATTCAGACATTGCCCGAGGGTCTGCCCGGGTGATGGGTTTTGACCTGATGGTGAATTTTAATTTTCCTTTTTATTCCCAGTCAGTAAAAGAATTATGGACACGCTGGCATATTTCCCTCAATACCTGGTTTCGCGATTATGTCTACATTCCATTGGGAGGTAATCGGGTTTCTCAATCCAGAGCCTATTTTAATATACTGTTTGTTTTTATACTTTCCGGAATTTGGCATGGGGCCGGATGGGGATTTATCTTTTTTGGTCTGATCAATGGCATTGCCATCATGTTGTCCCGATTCGTTCGGCCGATTTTCACGAAAATTCTTGAATTTGTACCCTTACCCGGAAATCTAAGATCCAATTTTGCATCTGGCTTTTTCATGTTGGGAACCTTTCTGATTCTGACACTTTCCTTCATACCCTTTCGGTGTGTGGAATTGGGCAGAACGATGGTTTTTATGAATAGTATGTTGGATTGGAATGATTCCTCCGGTACGATTCGAATGACGGGGTATACCGGATTGGTTGCCTGTTTTTTCGCAATTCTTGTGTTGGACGTTTTGCAGATAGCCTATGTCCGCAAGGTTTATCACAATACATTCATGAAACTTCCCTTCTGGGCTCGTGCCATTGCCTATAATTTATTTATTCTGGTAATTATTGGCTTTGGTGTTTTTGAGGAAGTGCCGTTTTATTATTTTCAGTTTTAAATAGTATGAAGCAGCAATCGCCTCTACTTACACTTTTTAGTAAAATATTAATCGCAGGTAGTCTGATGATTATTATTTTACTTTCTTTTTTGGTTTCTGATCCCTTTCGCATCCTGAGAAAATATGATTCCTATTCCTATTCTCCTGTTGTGCTCAACCGGGATTATGTATCGGTAGAATATTTCCTGGATAATTATCAGGAGAATTCCTATAATTCCTTTATTCTCGGAAATTCCCAGACGCTGGGTATTCTAACCACAGACTGGAAACCGCATCTTCCTGCCAATGCAAAACCTTATCATTTTGATGCATCCGGTGAGAGTCTGTATGGCATTTATGCAAAATTGAAATTATTAAATGATAAGGGCGTAGATATTAACAATGCTATTTTGTTTATCCGGGAGGATAATTTGTATGAGACCGGGGAATCCGGAGAGGGTCACATTTTTATCAAACATCCTGCGATTTCCCAAAGACCTTCCTATAGGTTTTACCTTCCATTTTTCAGGGTTTATTTTCAGAAGTTTTTCTTTTTAAAATATCTGGACAGGGTTATCAGTGGGGTCTATAAGCCCTATATGAAAGGCTTTCTGGAGAATCGAAAGGTAGTGTACACGCCGGTGAATAATGATTTAATTCTGGAGGATATGGAATATTACATTACCCATTCCCCCGATTCTTTTTATGCGGCGAATCAGGCATTGTTTTCGAAACGCGACACTTTACGACCAGATACAGGATATAAGCTGACTGGCTACGCGCAAATCACCCAGCTGATGGATATTCGTAAAATTCTGGATCAGCATGCCACTGATTACCGGATTGTCATTCCTCCCTCTTATAATTGTCTTGTCGTGAATCCGGAGAACCTGCGCATGTTGCAGGCGATTTTTGGCAGGGACAGGGTGTATGATTTTTCCGGGTTAAATGATTTTTCCAGAGACCAGACCGGGTTTTATGATTTGGTTCATTTTCGCCCGGAAGTAGGAAAACGAATGCTGGAAAAGATGTACCCGCCTGAGAGGCAGGAATAGTCTGGCTCTCAGGCAGGAAGATTTTTTTCGCTACGATTTATTTTTAGATAGTCCTTTTGGGACTAATCGAATTCAAAAAAGCAACAGGCCTGTAAGCCGGGTTCTGTCTGCACAAGTGCAGGGTCATCATTTATCTGGGCCGACTGTTGCCAGGCGGCTCTAGCGGCCTACCCTTCCCGGCGCACTTCCGAAGAAGATTGTATAACGAGCCGCTATACGGGTTGCCCCGCCGGGATTTATTTGGCCTTTCAACGCCTGAGGTTTACCTGCCCGCCGGTCGCCCGGACAAGCCGTGAGCTCTTACCTCACGATTTCACCCTTACCCCACCCGAAAGCAGGGCGGTATCCTTTCTGTGGCACTTTCTGTTCCCTGGTTTTTACAAACCAAAGACCTTCCCGTTAGGAAGCAGGCTGCTCTGTGTTGCCCGGACTTTCCTCCCCCGCCCGAGAGCGGCAGCGATGACCCGGCCTGTTGCGATTACAAAGGTAGGGAATTATGTTTGTGGAGGTATGAGTTATGAATTATGAGTTAGGGTCTCACCACTAAATGTTACCCAAGCGGAGATGGCGTCAATCGTAATGTTAACGACGGCTATAGATGTATAATTCATGTCCAGGCATCTGATAGACCAGTTTATGGTCTCTGTTAATTCGGTGGGACCAAAGTCCTGAGAGTTCATATTTCAATGGTTCAGGTTAACCTATTACTGAATATGGATTTCTTTGAATGTCCGGAATAAGAGAATGGATTTTTCTAACTTTTTGCTTGTCCTCTTTTTGCCATGAGAGGTAATCTTTCCCTGCGATATCCAAGGAAATAATTTTCAATCTGAATCTGGAAGTTTATACTATGAGAATTTACGCGATTTCATTTGCCTGATGGATTCATACAATCGGTCAGCATTGGATTTGGATTTCAACAGGTGCAGGGTTTCGGGGATAGAATTATACTCTTCCAATGAAATCAGCACGGGCCCTTTCCCTGAACCTCTTTTGATGATGAATGTTTCATGATTTTCTTCCACTTCATCGAAGTATTGTTTTAAGTGAGTGTGAAATTCGGTAAAATTGACAACCTGCATAAAGAATGATTTATTGAGTACAATGAAAAGTACTTAAAGGCATTATTTCCCAACTGGGTATTGTTGAGTCCTTTAGGTTTGCCATTTCCCCAAAAGCACAACAGCACCCTGAGTGGGGTGCTGTTGCGATTTGAAATTTGTGTCGTGTTTAATTTAAGATGGCCGCTTTGGTAGCATCCAGAATGGCAAAACTTTCTTCCCGCGTGGGCGCCTCGGCATATACCCGTAACACGGGCTCAGTGCCAGATGCACGAATCATTACCCAGGAGTTCTCATCAAAAATGAATTTGTGCCCGTCCAGGTCCCGCACTTCTTTCACCGTATATTTACCAAACTGTTTGTACTGTCCTTCCTGGCATGCTTTCACAATGGCTTCTTTCTGATCCTGACGGATGTGCAGGTCATACCGTTGCACAGAGAAAGCTCCAACGAGGGCATATACCTCCTCAATCAGCTGAGTCAGTGTTTTTCCGGTTTTGGCCATGAATTCAAACAGCATCAGACCGATAAATATTCCATCCCGTTCCGGAACATGACCGGTAACGGATATGCCACCTGATTCTTCTCCTCCGGCCAGTACATTCTCATTCACCATGATTTCACAAATGTATTTGAAACCGATTTTGGTGCGCTCAAAGGGGAGATTATACAGGGCGCAAATCTTTTCCAGTTTGGCACAGGCCGAAAAGGATACCACCACTTTGCCACTCAGTTTTTTATAATGGTGCAGATAATGAACCAGCAGTAATAGAATATGGTGTGAATCCACGAAGTTGCCATTCTCATCATACAGACCTATACGGTCGGCATCTCCGTCTGTTACCAGACCTACTGACAGTTTTTCCGCCTTGATCAGAGCAGCAAACTCTCCCAGGTTTTTCTCAATCGGCTCCGGGGGAACACCATGGAAGGTGGGGTTTACCTCACAATGCAACAGGCTTGCATCCGGAAACAATTTCCGCATTACATTCTGCCCGGCTCCATACATAGCATCATATCCAATCTTCATCCCACTATTGCGAATGGCATTCAGATCAAACGATTCCTTCATGTGGTTGATGTACAATGCTTCGGCATCGTAGTATTCGATTTTCTTTTCCGCTACCAGTTCTGCAAAGCGGTTTTCCAATTTTACAGAATGATCCGGAATGAGGGCTTCCACTTCAGCCACCATGGAAGGAAAGGAAGGGCCTCCAAAGTGACCTTTCAGTTTAAAGCCGGAATATTCCGGTGGGTTATGCGAAGCGGTGATGATGATACCAGCGCTCAGCTGTTTGCGCACGGTAGCGAGGGATATCATCGGGGTGCTGGAAAATCCGGGGGTGATGAATACTTTTACCCCGTTCTGAGCCAGAATATTGGCTGTGGTTTCGGCAAATAATTTCCCATTAAAGCGACAATCATAGCCAACGATGGCAGATGGGTTGGGGTATTTTTGCTTCAGCCATTCTGCAGTGGCAAATGCCACGCGGCTCAGATTTTCGATGGTGAATGAATCAGCGATAATGGCTCTCCAGCCGTCGGTTCCGAATTTAATTTTTTCCATTTCTCTAGATTAACTAGCGAAATTAAGAAAAGATTGGCTGTAGGGGAGGGTTTTTGGGGCAACTTTTCCATCCCGGATTTTGTTTGTCTGGCATGTCTGTAAACTGTTTTTGGTTTCGCCGGGATTTGCGTTTGGCGGACAACAAGGGCCTTGAGGCCGCCCTGCGCTCCGGAGGAGAGGTGCTCCCGGTGTTCATTTTCGATACCACCATTCTCAAAAAACTCCGGGACAAGTCGGATCGGCGGGTTTGGTTTATTTACCAGGCTCTGGTTTCTCTGGATGCACAACTGAAATCCTGGGGTTCTGGTCTGTTGGTAGAATACGGAGAGCCAGAAGCGGTATGGAAAAAGATTGTCCAACAATATCGCCCGGAAGCCGTGTACACCAACCGGGATTATGAACCGTATGCCCGGGAACGGGATGAGCGGGTAGGGAAATGGCTGGCATCCAAAGGGATTGCCTTTCATGATTTCAAAGACCAGGTGATTTTGGAGCCTTCGGAGGTGCTTAAGGACAATGGTACACCTTATACAGTATTTACACCCTACAAAAAGCGATGGCTGAGTGCATTTTCAAAGTCCATGCTGGCCCCTGCCCAATCGGATAAACCGGAAGGCCCGTGGTATTCCGGCGATATTCCCGAACTGATGCCCTATTCCCGACTGGGTTTTTCGCCTCCGCAGGACCAGGATTTTCCCGAAAGAAAAATTCCCCTGAAAATCATTGAGCGATATGACCAGACCCGGGATTTTCCGGCTGTTGCTGGTACCTCCCGACTGAGCGTGCACCTTCGTTTTGGCACGCTGAGCATTCGGAAAGCGGTGGAAATGGCACTACGGCTGAACGACACCTGGCTGAGTGAGCTCATCTGGCGGGAATTCTACATGATGATTCTCTGGCATTTTCCCCGGGTGGTAGGTCACGCTTTCCGACCGGAATATGACCGGATTGCGTGGAGAAATTCTGAAGCCGATTTCAAGGCCTGGTGCGAAGGGCGTACCGGATATCCGATTGTTGATGCCGGGATGCGGGAACTGGCCCGGACGGGATTTATGCATAACCGGGTGCGCATGATTACTGCCTCCTTTCTCACCAAACATTTGCTGATTGACTGGAGGTGGGGCGAGGCCTGGTTTGCCGAAAAATTGCTTGATTTCGACCTTTCTGCCAATAATGGAGGCTGGCAGTGGTCGGCAGGATGCGGTTGTGATGCGGCTCCGTATTTTCGGGTATTCAGTCCCGATGCCCAAACGGCCAAATTCGACGCCAAAGCCGAATATATCCGGAAATGGGTGCCTGAATGGGGTACTGCGGCTTACCCTCCGCCCATCGTGGACCATGCCCTGGCACGGAAAAGGGCCATAGAAGTTTATCAGGCTGCGTTGAAAAATGAATGAAATCCCCTACATTTACGGTATATTGGGTATCTATGAAAAATTTTGACGAGAAGTTGCTTAAAATAATCGAAAAGCGAAATCAGCTGGCCGAGTTGAGCTACAACGACAAAAAATACGATAAAATAGAGGATCAATTGCATGACCTCGAAGACGAGTTTTCCGATGAATACGGTGAGCAGATGGAGGACATTATCCGCCAGATTCAGCATAAATACAATGCCTGGGCGGAAGTGTTGCACCCAACTGCCTACATTGCCCGGAAATATGTGGAGAAGGTAGATGCCAATGGCAACAAAATCTACTCAGTTACGCGGCACGACGGGGTAGGGATTGAAAACTCGGAAACCGGGGAACTCAAACTGGTCTATGTACCTTTGCCTGCCCGCCTGGTTCTTACCGGCCGCCACGGCGTGCATGAAGTCTGGAACATCCAGAATCCGGAGCAGATTACCCTGATGTGAAAACCCCGCTCTTCCTGATTTGCCTCCTATTGGGTCTGTTACCAATTTTCAATGGGTGCAAAAGCAGCAATCAGGATTGCGATACCCCTGCACAGGTTCGGCACCGCTCCCGCAGCAATGTTAGTCAGGGTGGGGGATCCCGGTTTCGATACGGTCACCGATACAGCAGACGGAAAGGGCCGGAATACCGCCGCTACATACATAAACACTGGTGATACGCACCTTCGGGATTATAGGGATACTGTTAATCTGCAACCTGTTCTTCTCCTGCGGGCCGGGGCCATCGGCCTGTCCGGGTGTGATGAGCACGGGAAACCGAATTCCGAGAAAAGCAGGCCGTCCCAAATACGGCCTGTTTCCTCAAAAGATGCAAAAAGGATTAAAGCCTTCCCGATAAACAGGTCAGCGTAATCCGGATTCTATTTTTTCAATTCCTGCCTGTTTTCTCTCCCTTACCGACTGCATCAGCTGAAGCGCTTTCTCTTTGAGTTCGGCCTTAATGATTTCATCGGAAATGCCACCCAGGTTGATTAATACATTCAGTCCTGCGCCTTCCATGGCTGTACAGGCACACAGCAACCCTACTCCGGCATCGGTAATGGAGTTGGGGTTTCCTTTTTCTATCATGGTTTCGAGCAGGGGGACCGACTGGTAAACGGTTTCCATCACCTGAAGAGGAATCTGAGCAGCGTAAACATTGGCCTGTTCAATTGCCTGTTTCCGCACAGCTTTTTCGGAATCAGTAGATTTAGGCAGGGCAAATGCTTCCATGACTTTGTTGAATGCCCGGGTGTCTTCGTCCATCAGGAAAATGAGTTTTTCACGCAGACGCTGGCATTGGTCGGCTATTTCACTGAAAAAGGCAGTCTGTTCTTCCCATCCCCTTTTTCCGGCAGACAGGTTGGCCGTCATTGCCCCGAGTGCTGCAGCCAATCCTCCACACAATGCGGCTACTGAGCCTCCACCCGGTGCAGGAGATTCAGAGGCAAGCTCTTCTGAAAATGAAGCAACGGTAAGGTCTTTTAATTCTCTTCCCTCTTCCCGCAATTTGTATTCAATGATTTTTTCTTCCGGCACAAAAGGTTTCAGGTCATGCAGGCCCATGCTTTGTACTGCGATTTTAATGAGTTCCTTTTCGGACACACCGAGGGACCGGTTTTGTTTTTGAAGGAAATAGCGTCCGGCTTCGGTAAGGGCAGAGAGGGGAATCAGCCCCACAATTTCAGTTCCGCTCACCCGAAGTCCCCGAGACTGTGCCGACAGACATACTTCTTCAAATGCCTGGTAGAGTGGGGTAACGGAGAGGTTGGTCAGGTTCATGGAAACCTGGGCAAATCCATATTCCGGAATATACCAGCCCACCGCTTTGCATTCTTTCAGTTTTCCCGGGATGCGCACGGGTTCACCGCTTTCATCCAATACCGGTTTTCCGGTGGGTTTTCCATTATCGGTTTTGATTCTTCCGTTTTCCCGCACATCAAAGGCTACAGAATTAGCCAGGCGGACGGAGGCTGTATTGAGGTTGAAATTAACGGCGGCCAGAAATTCCCGAACCCCGATGACGGTTTGCCCGGAGCGGGGATTGAATTCTGCCTTTCCGTAATCCGGCTTCCATTCCGGTTGAAGGATTTTTTTGGGAAAACCCTCGTATTCACCTGAGCGAATGACCGAAAGGCTTTTGCGCTGAGGAGAGGTAGCGGCGTATTCGTAGAGATAAACGGGGATATTTAGTTCCCGGCCTACTCTTTCTGCCAGTTTGTGGGCCAGGGCTACCGCTTCTTCGACCGAAATGCCGGATACCGGAATTAGCGGGCATACATCGGTTGCGCCCATACGGGGATGTGCGCCCTGATGCCGGGTCATGTCAATCAGGCGACCGGCAACCTGAATGGCCTTAAAGGCAGCTTCAATTACCGCCTCCGGTTCTCCGGCAAAAGTGACCACTGTCCGGTGGGTGCTTGCACCCGGGTCAATGTCCAGCAATTTTACCCCGGCAGTCTGACGAATGGGCTCGCAGATCGCTTCTATGATTTTCATGTCCCTGCCTTCTGAGAAGTTGGGAACACATTCCAAAATGCGCTTCATGCCTCAAAATTAGCAGGTTCGGGGAATTGCCAATGCACTGAGTGGAGATGCCCACATCTTAGGGAACACATTCATAATATTTTCTTAACACATCAGATGACTGAATCCGATAATTTTAACCCGGCTTATATTTTTTATCATGGGAATTCTCCAGTTTTTCAATAGCAAAGACAAAACATTTGTGCCGCTGTTTGTTTCAGTAACTCTGAATTTGATTGAGTTATCCGAGTTGCTGAAAAAGATTATTGAAGCGCCTCCGGGTGAGCGGGAAGAACTGGCCCGCCAGGCTCAGACCCTGGATGCCAAGGGTGAAAAAATGTTGCGGTCTATTATCAAGGAGCTGGGAAAGAATTTCATTACGCCATTTGACCGGGAGGATATTCACGATCTGGAAACAGCCATTGGCTCTTCCCAGGATTTTATTCATGGATCTCTGAAGCGTATTTACCTGTATCAGGTCATGGCCATGGACAGTCATTTCGTCGAGCTATGTGACCAGATTATTCTGGGCGTGGCTGAATTGCAAAAAGCCTGTGAACTGCTCATCAGTATGAGCAATGCAGCAGCCATCAAAGCGATTTGTCAGAATATTAAAAAAATCGAACTGGAAGCCGATGGTATTTATGACCGGGCAACGACTTCTTTGTTTCAGCAGGAAAAGGATCCGATTGAGTTGATGAAGAAGAAGGATATATTGGAATCTCTGGAAACAGCTACCGACAAGATTGACGAAGCTGCCAATATCATCCGCTCCATTTTGATCAAATACGCCTGATCCGGTATTCCCTTTTATGTCCCTGCTCCTCGTCATTATATTCCTGGCCCTTGTGTTTGATTACATCAATGGGTTCCACGATGCTGCCAATTCCATAGCAACCATCGTATCTACCAAGGTGCTGACCCCAACGCAGGCCGTGCTGTGGGCTGCGTTCTTCAATTTTATGGCTTTCTTTATTTTTAAGGACCACGGAGTAGCCAATACAATAGCCAAAACGGTTCAGGAGAATTTTATTACCCTGCCCGTGATTTTTTCCGGACTGGTGGCGGCCATTATCTGGAATCTGATGACCTGGGGGTATGGCATTCCCTCTTCTTCTTCTCACACCCTGATCGGAGGATTTGCCGGAGCCGCCCTAACGCATGCCGGGTTTAATTTCGATGCCATTAACGCAGAGCCTGTAATTCGCACAGTCAGTTTCATTGTGCTGGCACCACTCATTGGTATGCTGGTCGCTTATCTGATTTCGGTGTGGTTTATCTTCTCTTTCCGGAAGTCGGTATGGCCCAGCCTGCTTTCCTCTTTTCTGATGGTAGGCGTGACCATTGTGCTCTTCTTGTTTATGGAGACCAATCCGGCCGTCATCGAATCTCATTTTGAAAGCCCCTTTCTACAGGTGCTCTTTTACGAGAAGAATTTTAAGTGGGTATTGCTGGCAATCATTCTGTACACCCTGGGTATTTTTACGCTGTTCCTAAATCGGATGAATCATGCCCGTGCCAACGAATGGTTCCGGAAATTGCAGCTCGTTTCCTCCGCTGCCTTTAGTCTGGGTCATGGGGGAAATGATGCCCAAAAAGTGATGGGAATTATTACGGTTGCCCTGATTGCAGCCGGAGATATCAGCAGTTTTGAGGAAATGCCCGTCTGGGTACCCCTTGCCTGTTATGGGGCCATTGCAGCCGGAACCATGAGTGGCGGGTGGAAAATCGTGAAAACGATGGGTACCAAAATTACCAAGGTAACTCCGTTTGAAGGGGTGGCCGCGGAGGCCGCAGGAGCCGTTACCCTGTTTCTTTCCGAGAATTTAAAGATCCCCGTCAGCACCACCCACACCATTACTGGTTCCATTATAGGGGTAGGAGCTACGAAAAGGCTGAGTGCTGTTCGCTGGGGGGTTACCACCCAGTTGTTTTGGGCCTGGGTAATGACCATCCCCATTTCAGCTTTGCTCGCTGCAGGTACTTTTTTCCTGGTCTCTTTATTTCTGGGTTAATCCCGGGCTTTCTCCAGGCGGGAATTTACTCCAGGCATGGTGAATGACTAAAGGCGGCAGCAAAAGCTGAAGGTCAGGCGATTTCGCGTGAGGATAGATTCCGGGCGGTAATGGCTCTGGGCATACAAAAACGGTCTGTATTCCAGACGGAAAAGAATCCCTCGCTGATATTCATAATCCCAGTTGGCAGAGAAACTGACAATTCGGGTGCCGGAAGGATTCACCCACACGATCTGAGAAGGGTCATGATACCCTTCAGCCCTCACAGCCACCCGCATATTCTCCCGAAAAGCATACCGTGAAATGACAACGGGTGCATAAAAGGATCTCCAGCCGGTCCCGGTTATGCGGTGAATGCCATAATCCACCCCGGATATTAGTTGCCAACGCCCGGAGCCATGCCATTGAACATACAGATTATGGTACACGCGTTCTTCCCGGGCCCAGGTGGCAGTTGAATTGCCTGAGACAGGTCTTGGCGCAAGCCCGACATACGAACTGCTATTGATCAGCCAACCTTTTCCCGGGGCATAAGTCACTTGGTGCCCTCCCCCTTCCAGGGCAGGTTGTGGATTGTCCTTCACCATTTTTTGCCATCCATTCAGCGCAAGCAGGGAAAGCACCCATTTTTTATCCGGATTTTGCCAGGTCAGTTTTACGCCCTGTTCATAGTAGGGAGAGTTGTCCGCCACAATGGAGCGGGAGAGGTTTAAGTTGTCGGCTCCGATCGGGGTTTCAAATCCAATGTGGGAAGGGAAGAGTCCCACCTCTGCCCACCAGTGCCGCCGAGGGGAAAGGCGCAGGGCAACGCTTGCTTCATACAGGTTTCGAAGTCCAACGGGTTCTCCGGCCAGATTGGCCATGGGGTAATTTCCAGCCATGATTCCGAATCGGGCCCGGAGGCCGGGTTTATTCCAGGCAGCCTGTAGAAGGGCTAAGTTCAGCGCGAATTCCTGGTTTCGGTAATGGGAAACCAGGTGAGACGGCCAGGAACCATTGGTCGAAATCGACTTGTTTTCCCAGGCATAATATGTTTCAAGAAAGCCAGAAAGAGCCAGGCCTTTGGGCAACGAGTCCTGTTGACCTGGGAGAATGGCGGGCGTCAGCAGCAGAAAGGAAAAGCACCATCCTGCGATGATGTTTTGGATGCTTTTTCCGGAGGGGATGTTCATGCCGATGCGAATATACACAATCCTGTACAGGCATTTGTCCGGAGCATCTCCGGACAAATCAAGGGCAACCCTTAATCACGATCTGCTGAATCATGGAGATGTAATACGAGGCATTGGGTGCCTTCTTGGGCTCGTTGAGTACATCCAGGGTTAAAGCCTTCCGGAATACTGTGAGGGCATCGCAAAATTTCTCCATCCGATACAGGGTAATGCCCAGGTATTCGGCCAGTTCCGCATTGGTGGGATCCAGTTGAAATGCTTTCTCCAGATCCTGACGCGCTTTCACCATTTCTCTTTTTTTCAACCAGACTTTTCCGCGCACAAAATACGCAGTCCTTGTGGCAGCCTCTGAACCTCCGGGTACCGTCAGTGCCTTATTCAGGTACACCAGGGCCTGGTCATACTGGTCCAGCAAATAGTAATACTCGGAAAGGGAAACGAGGGGCATCATTTCTTCCGGGCAAAGCGAGATGGCTCTTTCAATATCGGCCAGGGCTTTGTCCATGGTCCGTATGTTCAGATAGGTAAATCCCCGGTTATTGTAAAGCAGACAATTGGATGAGTCACGCGCAATACCTTTGGAAAAGGTGATGATGGCTTCCTTGTATTTGCCCAGCTGGTCGTAGCAGTACCCGTAATTGAGCCAGCCTTCCTTCAAGGTTGGATTCAGGCGCATGGTTTGTTCATAGGCCGTAATGGCATCCCGGTAATTTCCCTGCAGGGTCTGCAGTTCCCCGATACACAAAAAAGTACGGTAATCTCTGGGGTTAATCGTGGCTGCCCGGGTGTAATCGGTTAGGGCATCCCGGTACTTTTTCATGTCCACACGCACCATGCCCCGGTACAGGTAGTTTTCGTGAATGACTTTTTGGTTGCGCGTGGCATAGGACAGGTCCTGGGAAATCTGATATTCGTAATACTGAATGGCACGGGAATACAACCTGTCTGCTTCCTCGAATGCCCCATGCACAAACATCAGATCTGCCAGTGCAGAATTATGAATAGGGTCGCTCAGGTTGAGGTTTTTTAATCGGGGAATGAGGCTTGCGGATTCCGCATCCTTGCCGAGTTGATACAGGCACCAGGCTTTTCTGGCAAGATATTCAACCCGGTCAGGTTCAAGTTTCAGGAGCAACTGCAAATCGGTAAGGCAGGTATTCCAGTCTTCTTTTGCCAGGGAGATGCCGGACCTTTCCCATAAATTATCCGGATTGGCCGGGTCAAACCGAATGGCCTGTTGCAGGTCTTCGTATGCTGCCTCCGTTTGCCCCAGCGCTAGGTGGGCTCTGGCGCGTATCCTCCAGGCAAGGGACAAACTGTCGAAAGCCTGAATGGACTGACCTGCGAGGCGCACCGACATTTTGTACTCCGCCACGAGATAGGCCTTTTGAGCGAGCATGGCATAAGGCCAGGCCGGATTGATGGTGCGCTTGGGGAAATTCAGGGCTGCATGGAAATCAGTTTCTGCCTGCATGAAATGCCCCTTGCTCAGGTATGCCTGTCCCCGGAAATAATGCGCCCAGTCATCCTCCAGACTGTCAATCTGGCGGGTGTATAATTGTATCCGGATTTCAGGGTCTTTGACCGAAGCTTCCCACTTACGATACAGGGTATTCCGCGATGTATCGGGCAAAATGCCCTGGGCATGCAATGTCACTGCCATCAGCCCTGCCCATAACCCAATAATGATTCGAACGAAAATCCTCAGCACTCAGTCCCGGAAAAAAATGATAGACTGCAGCTGTCAGGGAACAATGTTGAACCGGATGACTTTCAATCCGGTATTATTCATTAAATCCCTGGCAATGAGTTTGAACGTGTATTTCCCGGTGTCGGGGAAAAACAGGGTCTGCTCATAGTAGTACCGGTTGGTAGAACCCTGTGCCATTAAATTTACTTCGGTAGGCAGCAGGGGTAATTTTTTCTCTGTACGATTGTTGTAGGCATCGGACCGAATGAGGGTAAGGCGGTCGTTATCCTCAATGGTGTCCAATACCGTAAAGGCATTATTGGCAAGGGCACTCAGGCTGAGGGTACGGTCAGCATCCGGACCGGTATTGTTATCGGTGAAGGTGGGGTCCAGCATGTCGTTGGTATTGTAGATGTTAATATCAACGGTTACGGAATCGGCCTCCTGGTCTTTGGCATCGGTACAGAAGATGGTCATACGGTAAGGGCCAGCCAGTGCATTCTGGGCAACAGGAATAATCTGGGTTACTTCCGCACTGCGGGTTCCGTCAGCTTTATAGCTTTGAATAAAATACCAGGGAGTCGCATGAACATTCGATTCGTTCCGCTTCTGGTCAAATTCAATTTTTACCCGATAAGATTTCACACTCCGGTTATCCGTCAGGGTTGCCTTGAATTGAATCTGCTGCCCATTGGAATAAGTGGCATTGGAACTCACCGGTGATACGGCATTGATGACCGGTTTTTCCTTGTCCTCTTTGAGATTGAGTCCCGGGTTGTCCTTTTTACAGGAAACCAAAGCCCAGGAGAAAAGGCTCAGCATTACAATGGCGTATTTCATTATCTGATTCATGTGAAGAATGCATTCCAATACAGATATAAAGTTAGGAATTTTAGTCTGTATGGCCAAAAAATCCCATACAATGGAGCCATGGGCGGTAAAAAGCAGGGTTTGGCCGGAAGGGATACGCCCCTTTACAAAACAGGGAGGGCAATCCGGGCGCCTTCGGTCAGGTATCGTTGAATGGCTTCCTGCTTGGCGCTGTCGAGGGTATAACTCAGGGACTGCGTGTAGTAATGGTACGCCTGTTCCGGAGTCATGCCAAATTCCGGCCCGGAAAGATCTGCCACCTGTCGGAGCGCCTGCATCCCCAATCCAAATGCCCGGTCAATCCGGTTGATCTGATCTTGGCTTAACCCTTTGTACACCCACACGGCGAACACAAACGGCAACCCGCTGTAGGCTTTCCATTCTGCTGCCAGGTCATATACATATCGGAAGGATTTCCTTGCCTGTACAGCCTTGTCCCCAATAATCACATAGGCAGTGCCAGCCTCCGGGTTTTCCCAGGCACCATCCCGGGCGGGAATAATGCGGGCCTTATTTTTCCAGTGGTTTTGGAGCAGCACGGCAGAGAGCAGATTAGAGGTGCGGGAATGCTGGTCCTGAACGAGCGTGTGTATCTGATGAATTTCCTCCTGGGCACAGATAAAAACGGAATCCACCTGCCCATCAGCCCCGATGCACCAGTTGGGTAGAATACCGTCGTACTTCAGTTCCGGAAGGGTGGCTACCGGTACGAGGGCGAGGTCAGCCTCCTCCCGGGCAAAGGCGGTAGCACAGGCTGAGGGAACACGGGTTTCAATTTCCATATCTCCCGGCTGAAATATCTGCTCCAGGCCAAACAGAAAAGGACGGGTGTTGAGGTAGGAAACAGCACAGATTCTCATGCCGGAATGGGGGTTAAATGGTTCAGGCAGTTGATTCGGTCAAAAAACCAGGCAGTGCCCGGACTTCTCAAAATATTCAGGCCGGTATTGTCATGGGGAAACCAGTTCATTCGGGTAATGCCATATCCCGAAAAGCCGCTGAGCAAAATGCGCAGGGTGCGCCCGTGGGTGCAAATCAGGATGTTTCCATCGGGGTGCGCATTCAGTATATCCTGAATCGCTGAAGCCGCACGGTTCCATACCTGAAGCGGGCTTTCCCCACCCGGAAATGCCAGGTGAATCTGACCCTCTGACCATAAATCATTCATTTCCATAAACCGGGCATGGCTTTCTTCATTAAAGGGTTTGCCCTCCAATTCCCCCCAGCCCATTTCATTCAGGCCGGGATGGGCCACAATGTTTCTTCCGGCATCTTCAAATGCAGAAAGGGTTTGGCGGGTACGCTGCAGCCCACTGCAATACACAGCGTCGAAAGGCTGATGCTTCCAGGCTTCGTAAAAACGACGGCCCTGTTCATATCCGGTGGCATTCAGGCTGGAGTCAATGCCCCCGCCCTGCACTACTTTGTTTAAATTAAAATCGGTTTCGCCGTGCCTGATTAAAAACAATGTGGCCATCAGCTGAGAACCGGAATGTCCACAGTAGCGGTGAAATCTTTATCCCCGTAATCGTTGATAATGTTGTAGAGGGTGTCCCGCTCAATGGGTCTGAATCCCGCATCCCGCACGAGCTGAATCAACTCAGGCGTACTCATGGCAGGATTTTTTTCTTCGGAACCGGCCATGGAGTAGATTTTGGTGGAATCATCGATCGTTCCGTCAATATCATCCACACCAAAGGATAGGGAAATTTGCGTGGTGTCCCGGCCTATCATGGGCCAGTAAGCCTTGAGGTGTGCAATATTGTCCAGGTATATGCGGGAAACAGCGTAATTCTTGAGGTCTTCAATCATATTGACCTCCCGGATATGGGAGAGGTCGCTGTTTTCATTGCGGAATTTGAGTGGGATAAAAGTATTGAATCCTCCGGTGCGGTCCTGCAGGTTGCGCAGCTGTTCCATGTGGTGAACCCGATGATCATACTGCTCGATGTGCCCATACAGAATGGTGCAATTGGAGGGTATGCCCAGGTTGTGAGCCGCCTCGTGAATTTGCAGCCAGTTATCCGTGGATGCCTTGGTATCACAAATCTGAGTGCGGATATCGGGATGGAAAATTTCTGCTCCGCCACCCGGCAAAGAATCCAGTCCGTATTCCCTCAGGGCTTTCAGGCCTTCCTCTATGCTCATGCGGCTTCGGGCAAACATTACTTTCAGCTCGACCGCAGTAAAGCCTTTTACATGAATATCCGGGCGAATGGCCTTGATGCGCCGAATCATTTCTCCGTAATAGTCCACGCCCCGCTTCGGGTGAACGCCTCCCACAATGTGCACCTCAGTGATGGGCTGACCATCATACCGGCGAACCTGTTCTTCTATTTCCTCCAGCGTGAATTCCCAGCCTCCCTCTTCATCGGGGCGACGGGCAAAAGCACAGAAGGAACAGGTGTAAATGCAAATATTGGTGGGTTCAATATGGAAGTTGCGGTTGAAATAAGTATTCAGACCATGACGACGAATGCGTACCGAATGAGCCAGCTCTCCCAGAAATCCAAGATTGTTGCACTCGAAAAGGGTTAACGCTTCCTCGTTGGTAATGCGCTCCTGCTGGTACACCTTATCCGCAATCCGGATGAGTTCGGGGGATAGGGAATTCCGGAAACTGCCGGAAAGGCCTTTGAATTCTGTCATGCCACAAATTTAAGCAATAACTTTCAGCCGAAATTGAAAGTTCCCCGGGAGGTAAACGGAAATCAGGAAACAAACCGGTTCATAACCTCCATCACCCGGTCCTGAGCGGCATCAGATAAGCCCGGATACAGGGGGATGCTCAGGGTTTCCCGATGAATCTGCTCGCTCACCGGATAGGATTTTTTGGGGAAAAGGGACGAATAAGCAGGCTGCAGGTGTGGTGGTACCGGGTAATGAATGACTGTGCCAATTTCATTTTCCTTCATGAATCGGATCAGTGCGTCCCGCTCAGGAGTCTGGATCTGGAAAATATGCCAAACATGCATTTCGGGGCTTACCGGCCGGTTGGGAAGTTTAATCAGGGGATTTCGGATTCCGTCGAGGTAGCGATTGGCCAGTCTTTGTCTTTCCCGGGTCCAGGATTCGAGCCAGGGCAGTTTGACCAGGAGAAGTGCGGCCTGAAGTTCATCCAGGCGGGAATTGAAGCCTGGGTACAGATTGTGGTATTTTTCTTCGGAGCCATAATTGCCCAGGGTCCGGATGAGGTGAATCAGTTCGATATCCGGGGAGCAGACAGCGCCGGCATCTCCAAGGGCTCCCAGATTTTTTCCGGGGTAGAAGCTGAATGCAGTGGCATCTCCCCAGGCTCCACAGGGAATCCCATCCAAAATGGCTCCGTGGGACTGGGCAGCATCTGCCAGTACGAGTATCTGATTTTCCCGGGCAAATGATATCAGGTCCTGCATGGGTGCCATCTGACCATACAGGTGAACCGGAATCATGGCTTTCACTGCAGGGCTCAGGTATTTGCGGCAGCCTTCTGCTGTTAGCAGGCAGGTAATCGGGTCGGGCTCTACCGGAATGATTTCCAATCCGGCCTGTGTAACAGCCAGCCAGGTAGCAATGTAGGTATTGGATGGCACCAGCACCTGATCTCCGGGTTTGAGTTTTCCCTGAATTTTCCAGGCATCCAGGGTGAGGCGCAGCGCATCCAGTCCGTTGGCTACCCCAACTGTGGCGGCCACCTGGTTGACTTCAGACCATGCCCGCTCGAATTGGGTTACCTGTTTCCCCAGAATAAACCATCCCGAATGCAATACCTCCCGAAAAGCGCTTTCAATGGCTTCCTGCACAGGCAGGTGCATGCCCTTTAAATCCAGATAAGGAATGGGTTTCATGAATGGTTCTCGGAGCGCTTTGGGGATTGAATGGTTTCTGCAATAATGTAGTTGGGCCGGCTGCGGGATGCGTCCAGCGTTCTCCAGATATATTCTCCCAAAATACCAATGCCAATCATTTGGAAACTGGATACGAGCAGGAGAATAACCATCATACTGGTCCATCCGTCAATGGGTATCCATCCCATATATTTGCCCACCAGTACCACCAGGGCATATAACAGGGCTATGGCGCCGAGCGTGAGGCCCAGGATGGAAATCAGGCGAACGGGGAAAAAGGAAAAAGCCACAAAGGAATCCACGAGAGATTTTATCTTTTTGCCCAGGGTATAAGAACTTTTTCCGATCTCCCTTTTTTTCCGGACATAGGGGATGCTTACAAAATCATAACCCAGCCAGATGAGTAAATAGGGGAGGAAAGAATTTTTGTCCTGTATTTGCACGATGTGCTCCCGCACCTTCCGGTCAAAGAGCACAAAGTCAAATCCTCCGTGTGGCAATTTGGAAAGGGCAAACCTCCGAATCAGGGAGTGGGAAATGCCGGAGATGAATTTCTGCAGCCAGGGTTCCTCCCGGTTGGACCGGTTGGCCACCACGAGGGGGAGCCCTTTCTGCCAGTAATCAAACATTTTGGGGAATAGCTCAATCGGGTCCTGCAGGTCAGCTGATATGATAATGGAGCAGTCGCCCTGGGCAATTTCCATTCCCGCATAGGTTGCATTGGTGGACCCGAAGTTGCGGGTAAAACGGATGATTTTTACTTTTTCCGGATATTGTGCCTGAAAGGTTTTGAGGGCTTCCCAGGTTTGATCCGGAGAGCCATCATCAATCAGGATATATTCAAACTGCGCCCTGCCTTCCAGCAGTTTTTCATTTTCAATCAGCCTGGCCCCGGTTACGGGAATATTGGCTTCGTTGCGGAAGCAGGGGATGATGACGGAAATAAGCGGGAGTGAATTCATTCGGGCAGGGAGGCAATAATGCCGATATTGGCCAGCCATTCTGCGGGCATTTCGGCGGATATTTCATTGAGTGCCCGAATGAGTTCGGCGCTGTAGGTTTTCATCATGGAGTTGGGCAGCACCTTCAGGAAAAAACCAGTTTGTTCCTGAGGCAAAAGACCTGCAGCGCGTATGTCGGCTTTCAGTGTGTCCAGACTATACACACGCTGATGCCCTACCAGCAGATCCCGGCTACCCAATGTATCCAGGGCGGGTTGCAACCCCATGCGTACCGCCAGCCTCCGGTGAATGGATTCTTTATTCGGAACAATGAGGATAATTTTTCCCCGGGGGGTGAGCCAGGTTTTCATCCTGCCGAGCAGCGCTACCGGGTCATCCACATGCTCCAGCACATGGGTTGCCAGTATCACATCTACAGGCTCCGCCGGCTGGAAGTCCTCAAATAATTCATGATGCACACCGGCTTCCGGAAATAAGCGCTTCGCTGCTTCCACCAGTGTCAGGGCTCCTTCCACAATGGAGAAGCGCAGGCTACGGCGGTGCAGTTCGGCGCTGAACAGTCCATCCCCATAGCCCATTTCCAGCACGCGGTCTTCCGGTTGAATGTGGCGAAATACCCATTGGAAGGAATACTCCTGACAGGCGCCCTCGATGTGTTTGTCTTCCAGCACATCGGTCTGGTGGTATTCCCGGGCTGTTTTGTCGAGTTCGGATTTGGAAAGGCTCATAAGCGATACGGCATTTGTAATCCCTGAATGATCTGATCATTCAAAGATACGGAAGTAATTTCGGCTGCGCTTCCGGCAAGCAGAATTCCTGGAAAAAGGGCCTCTGCTTCCTGCTTTAATTTTCGGAACAGCGCCAGGTTGTCAAACACAGGCTCCACAAAGGCTGGTACAGGCCCCAGATTCCCCAGCCATTCCATTTCTCCTCCGGGCCGAAGCCATCCCATTCGCTCCAGCAGGCTTCGCATCTCACTTTCATTTGGGGGACTCCCGGACCATTCTCCTGTTATCAGATGCGGACCTCCCGAACTTCCGGCGCAACAGGTCTGATCGGTCAGGCGGAACAGGCTCACCGCCGGATCGGGAATATTCACAACCGATACTTCCCTGATCAATGCGGTTTCCGGAATGCGCACTCCGGTGAATCCGATTTTTCCTCGGGAAAATGAAGGGCTTTCTTTTCCTGCCCATTGCAGTAAACTTTGAATATCCCCTGCGTAAATCAGATGTTGGCAATGATAGCGGGATTCAGGAGTATCGATGATCCAGGCTCCATTTTGGGGTTGAATGGAAACGGGGTATTCCCGGGAAATAATTTCTTTCAATCCGGCCTCGGCTCTTTCCATCCAGGCTCCGAAGCGTTCCCTTGCCGGGTAGCCAAACTCAGTCGGAGGAAGGCGGTAATCCGGGTTTTCCAGAAATTGAATCAGGGTTTCCGGATAAAACAAAGGTGCCCAGGCCTGACGGTGATAGAGCGCTGGCACAGTGCCTCCATCTGTTCCGGCGATTTTTCTGAGCCAGGGGGTAATGAGGTGCTCCTGCAGTTCCTGTGGATGATTGGCCCTTGCTACATGAGCATAATCCGTTTCCAGAAAACGGGCCGGTTCAGCATGTTTATTCCCTGCATGAAGTGGGTTATAGGTCAGCAGATGTTGCAGTTCCCCTATCCATCGGCTCCGTGTTTCCCTGGGCAGGGAGTGCAGGTAATCGGGGGCATTGGCAATCAGTAAATCCGGGAACAGGTGGTCTCCCACCAGCATGTGGGGTAGGGGTACGCTGCGAATATGGATCCGATGCTCCAGCCATTGCTGAATAAGGGGCAGAAATCGGGTGGCATCGTAGCGAACGGCGGGATTATAAGTGGAGATGTCTTCGGATAATCCGGATTTGAGCGAAGTAAATTCCAGCAGGTTCATGCCTGCATCCAGTAGGGTATTGCCAAGTGCGATACCCCGAAAAATGCTGCCGGCAGGACTCTTGCCCAATAACCAGAGAATATCTGCATGGGAGGCTGAAAGGGTGTCCACTGCTACGAGTGCGGCTGGTTGGGAACCAATACAAATAATATCTTTTTTTATTGTATGTTTCATATAATATATAAATGTTTAGTTATTGTGCTTGGATTCATTGGCTTCCGGGATTGGCTATGGGTTGCAGCTCCATAAAAATTTCCGCACCGGCATCGGGCATTTCCGGACTTACCCGGTACAGGCCTTCCAGCAGGGTATCCGTCAAAATTCCCGCATCCATCCAGGTTTGCATCTGGGCATGGGTGAAGGGTTTGATGAAGGCGGTCTCCTGTCGGAGAATTCTGTAGCCACACTGTTCAGCCAGAGATTGTAAGGTAGCCGGTGTAAATACCCTTGCCTGCTGAAAGAGGTGATTGAAATCAGACAGGGTGTCGGGGCTGGGAATAAGGCCCATGTGCACGGCCAGTCTTCTGTGCACGGAAAGCGCGTTGGGCACATTGATGAAGATCCGTGTCTGAGGATGTGCCCAATGGTGAAGGCTTTTTAGGGCTGATGCCGGATCCTGCAGTTCATGCAGCAGGCTGTTGAGCAGGATGATGTCGAAAGGAGCGTGGGGAAATGCAGGATTACTTTCGAGTGTGGCGGTAATCAAATCCACGGAGGGATGGTGCTGCATTTGCTCGTGGATGCGGGAGGCAAATTCTGTGGCAGGTTCCAGCAGGGAAAGCCAGCGCCAGTGCTGTATCCAGTCGAATGCAGGGGAGATGCCACACCCAATTTCCAGGATTGATAACTGCCGGGTATCCCCCAGCCATTCCACAGTTTTTTTTCTGCGGTAACGAATCATCACCGGCTCAAATGGCTGGCGCAGGTATTCGTTGCTATAAGCATCCAGGTTACGCGTCATGAGCGGGAGGATGGTACACCATTGAAAATTTGAGTGAGGGGAAGGCACCCAGATTTTGTTTGTATCGGATGAGTCCTTCGTTGGGCTGATTGTGGAGGCTGGCGGTGCCCAGATCCAGAAAATGAATTCCGGCCAGCACGGCTTTCTCATAGAGGCAGGCAGCCAGGAAGGTTACCGGACTCAGGTGATCCGTTCCGGGAGCATGTCCCCAGTACACCACCTGCCAAACCGAGGAAAGGGGTTGAAGCACAAATGCAGCGGCCACTGGTCTGGATTCATCGGAAAGGGAAAACCAGGCACATTTTCCCGGGAAGGTATCCAACATAAATTGTATTTCATCGGGGCTCATGGAAAGGGTAGCGCCTTTTTCGGCCCGGTTTTGCTCGAGCAGGGTATAGAGGGTGCGCCACTCCTGCTGTTTTCGGAAAACCAGTCCGGCTGCCTGCGCTCTCCGGAGCCGTTTTCGGTTGCCCCGGTCCAGCAGAAATTCAAGGGGACCATCCGTAATGCGAATCAGAAAAGAAGGTTCGCAGGATTGAAGGGAAAACCCAAGGGTACCCAGGTAGTGCAGATAAGCCCAGGCCTTTCTTTCCAGTATGGCCAGGGGAGGGGTGAGGGTATGGATGGGCTGTTTTAGTCTGGCCAGGGCATCAGGTTTCAAAGCAGGGGGCAGGATGCCATAACTCCCCATTCCCGGATGGAAGTATCCTTCGGATTTTGCCAGCAGGGAAGCACCAGCGTCCCAGCCAGGCTGGTCTGACCTGAGGTAAACCGATTGTGGGAAACGAGGGGCATGGCGGTCATAAAACGCCGGGCTGTCGAAAATGCAATTCGGGGAAAGGGGGAAAGGATATAAAGGGGAGGTGCCCATCTGGTATCGGGAGCAAATTTGGCATAAAATCCCATTCTGGCACCACGATAAAAAAAATCGGGCCGGCATATAACCGACCCGATCTTAACACTATGAGTACAAAAATCTTAATCCTGAAGGATGGAGTGCTCTTTAATAATTTGCTGCTGAATGGTTTGCAGGGCGTGCAATACGGTTTCAGGTCTGGGCGGGCAACCGGGGATGTACACATCCACGGGCAGGAAGGTGTCAATGCCCTGCACAACGCCATACACCCGGTGCATTCCTCCGGAGGAGGCGCAGGCACCCATGGCGATACACCATTTTGGGTCAGGCATCTGGTCCCATACTCTTTTTACGGAGTGAGCCATTTTATAGGAGCACCAGCCGGCAACAATCATCAGATCTGCCTGACGGGGGGAGAATCGAAACACTTCACTGCCGAAGCGGGAAGCATCGAATTTTGGTCCGGCAAAGGCCATCATTTCAATGGCACAGCAGGCTAACCCCATCGGCATGGGCCAGAGGGCATTGGCCCGGGCCCAGTTGGTTAAGGCATCAACGGTAGTGGTCAGAAATCCATTTTGGGCGAGCGCCTTTTCAATTCCCATATTATCGTTTTAATCTGAATCAGTTGAACAACAAAACTAAACGCAAAATCAATCCCATTTCAGGCCACCTTTTTTGAGCAGGTAAATGAAACCCACAAAAAGGATGATCACGAATGTGAGCATTTCCACAAACCCAAACACACCCAGTTCTTTGTATTGGGTAGCCCAGGGGTACATAAAGACCAATTCGATATCGAAGAGGATAAAGAACATGGCTACGAGGTAAAACTTCACGGAGAACCGGTCGCGGGCTGTGCCTACCGGATCCATCCCACTTTCGTAAGGAGCGGCTTTAATCCGGTTGGGGCGCAACGGGCCAGCCAGCGCAGAAAGATTGGTCAGGAGTAAACCCAGAAACAAGGCCAGACCGATGAGGATAATTAAAGGGATGTATTCTTCCATGAAATATTGAATTCGGGGATACGAGCTACAAATTTATCAGGGAAGCGGGATATGTACAAGGAATTTAGTTTCAAAAAACGGTTCTGTGAACAAGTCGCCAATTGGGGTGAGGGTAAATTTCTTGCGGGTTACCTTTAATTCCTGGCCCAGATCCCCTTTCGGATCCCCTCCTTTGAGGTACAGAATACCCCTGGCGGGAAAAGGGGAAGGCTGGGGTGGGGCGTTCTTTTTAATCAGATGCCGGGTTTGGGCAATAAACGGTTCCATTCGGGTTACTGCTCTGGAAATCAGGTAGTCAGCCTGAGCAGTATAGTCTTCCGAGCGGGAAACCACACCCCGGGCATTGGGGATTCCGGCAGCCTGAATAACGGCTTCCACGACCTGGATTTTTTTTCGGATGGAGTCCAGCAGGATGAACTCGCAATGCGGAAAAGCCAGGGCCAGGGGGATTCCGGGAAATCCACCTCCGGTGCCCACATCCACAAACAGGCTGCCGGGAGGGAAGGTGAATTTTCGGGCAATTGCCAGGCTGTGCAAAATGTGGCGCTCCTCCAGAAATTCCATATCCTTGCGGGAAATCACATTGATGGCGGCATTCATTTCGGTCCAGGTTTGTGCCGCGGTTTGCATTCCGGTAAAAAAGCTTTCCGGAAATTCAGGGAAATATTTTTTCAGAAGGGGAAAATCCATAATTCTTGTGGACAAAAGTACCCGAAAGACCGTTCAAAAGGATAATTTTTCCATTTACCCGGGTCTGTTGTTGGTCATAGGCGGAGAAATGACTATTTTTACCTGTTGAAGTCCGGAGACTCGTCCGGTCGGAGATAGTTAGTTAGTTTCGAAATGTTCGTCGTTCACATGAGAAGATCTGTAATTCAATTTTTGCCTGCATTGCTCTTGATGGTTTTTGCCCTTATTCCTGTCAACAGGATGATGGCTCAGTGTCAGGGCGGTTCAGCCTATAATACCATACCCATTAATATTACCACCACATGGACGGCTTATAACGACATTTGGGGCGGAGAGTATCTTCGTTTCAACGCCACGGCAGGCGTAGTGTATGAGTTCTCCCTTTGTTCCACCGATGGAGGCGCCAACACTTTTGATACTGAAATTTCCCTGAACAGCGATGCCGGTGTGTACCTGGGTGTCTATAACGACAATGCCACCGGGTGTGGAACGGCGTCCAAATTTTCCTGGGCCTGCCCGACAACCGGTGTTTACCGGATACTGGTATCCCAGCCCTCCTGTACTTCCAACAGTACCAATGGAACCCATATTGCCGTTCGGGAAGTGCCCTGTTCAACCCCGGCGGTGGGCGGTACTGCCACAACCTCGCGTACAGCCATTGTTTCCAACGATTCTATCGTATTCCGACTGACAGGCCACACGGGCACCATTGACTGGGAATACTACTTCAATACACTGCCCTGGAACTCCAGTGGATCCAGTGCCGCTACTGTAAACTTCTTTGTTACAGCTCAAAGTGCGAGCACGATGTATGCAAGAGCCCGACTGGTAAACGGTGGATGTGTGGCTTACTCCAATACTATTCAGGCAACTGTAGCCTGTGCTGTTCCCTTCAACGAAACTTGTAACCTTACACTCGACTATATCAGCAATGTTACAGTCAATACCCTGAATAATAATTCGACCTATAACAACAATACTGCTTATCAGTACTTCCCCAATGCCACCACGACCCTATGTAAAGGCTCGGTGTACAATATCAGCATTAGTTCTGTCGGGCTTGCCCAGGGGCGGTCTGCGTGGATTGATTACAACAACAACGGAAGCTTTGATGATGCCGGTGAGAATATTCTCGCACCCACAGCACCTTCCGCACTGGCCTCTTCCGGAAACTTTACAGTTCCCATGGGGGCTGTTACCGGTTCGGTGAAAATGCGGGTTGTTTCGGTTGCGGGCATTACCCCCAATGCGCTGACCTGTGCCGCTACCTATTATCCCAATAATACAAACACCACGGATGGAGGAGAATGGGAAGAGTACACCATTACCCTGGCGGATGCCCCCACCTCTGTGGCCGGTAGCAATCAGACCATTTGCAGTAGCACTGCTACAATGGCCGCCAATAACCCGACTGCCGGAACAGGTGCCTGGAGTGTAGTAACCGGAAGTGGAACCTTCGGCAGTACCAATCAATATAATACCACTGTTACCGGGATTGCCCAGGGTACGAATGTGTACCGATGGACGGTGTCCACCACGGCATGTGGGACGGCAACCTCGAGTGTGACCATCCTCAATAATAGTCCTTCCACCGCTCTGGCCGGCTCCAATGCCACTACTTGTGTGCCTTCCATTCCGAATATGAGTGCAACCGCACCCGTGATTGGCACAGGAGCCTGGTCTGTGGTTTCCGGAAGTGGAACCTTCACCAATCCCACAATTGCCACCACAGCGGTAACCGGTGTAGGGGCGGGCGTAAATGTGTATATGTGGACCACCACCAATGGTTCCTGCACCAGTACCTCCACGGTAACCATCACCTACGGTCCGCCCAGTGCTGCCGTGGCCGGCTCTAACCAGACCATCTGTAGCCCCAATGCCATACTAGCCGGTAACTCTCCTTCCATCGGTACAGGCAACTGGTCAGTGGTAACCGGCGGCGGTTTGTTTACTGATGCGACCAACCCGGGAACCAGTGTCTCCAATATCGGGCCGGGTAGCAACACATTCCGCTGGACCGTTAGCAATAACTGTGGATCCAATACTTCCGATGTTACAATCCAGAACGACGGACCCAGTCCGGCAGTGGCGGGTGCAAGTCAGACCATCTGCTACAATGATAGTACCCAGATGCTGGCCAACACCCCTTCTGTAGGTACGGGAACCTGGTCCCTGATTTCCGGGAATGGCAATATTGTTAATCCTTCCAGCCCAACGACTGACATCACCAACATGACAGTGGGTCCGAATGTTTTCCGCTGGACCACCACCAACCTGAGTTGTACCTCCACCAGTGATGTAACCATTCTGGTGGATTCCTCCTCGGTTAATGCCAATGCAGGTCTGGATATTTTCACCTGTAACACTTCTACTGCTCTTGGGGCTGTCAATCCCTCTCCCGGTACTGGTACCTGGGGTGTGGTAGTTGGAACCGGAAGTTTCAGTAACGCCAATTCCCCTTCTGCCACTGTATCCGGGTTAAGTTCTGGTCTGAACCAGTTTACCTGGAGCGTCACCAACGGTGGCTGTACCGATGTGGATACCCTTAATGTTAATATCGAAACACCCCCATCTGGTGTGAGTGCCGGAATGGATCAGAATATTTGTCCCCAAAATGCCCTGCTCTCTGCCAGCAGTCCCGGAACAGGCACCGGTACCTGGTCTGTTGTTTCAGGCTCTGGTTCTTTTGTGAATCCTTCAGATCCGAATACTACGGTTAACGGACTGGCTCTGGGTGCCAACACCCTGCTCTGGACTGTGACCAATTCCTGCGGTACCGGTACAGATGAGGTGATTATTTCTGTGGGTCAATACGGCGTGCCTTACTATGCAGGTCCAGACCAGTCTGTATGTGTGGATACGGCTGTGCTTAATGCCGTTCCTGCGCCCACTGGCGCTACCAGTATCTGGTCTGTGAGTTCAGGTGCTGCCACCTTCTCCAGTCAGACCAGTGCCAATCCACAGGTGACGGCACTTGGACCCGGTCAGAATAAACTGGTTTGGACAGTATTCTATGGAGTATGTGTGTTGAGTGATACGGTTAATATCGATTATCTGCAGCCGGCTACGCTGGCTGACGCAGGTGTGGATTTCCAGGTTTGTACACCCGGGTTTAACCTCGCCGGCAATGTGCCCACTGTGGGGAATGGCAGCTGGTTGCTCGTTTCAGGAACCGGAAATATTGTGAACCCGACCTCGCCAACGGCCACTGTTCAGAATGTGGGAAATGGCCCCAATGTGTTCAGATGGTACATTACCAATGGTACCTGTTATTCCTCCTATGATGAGGTGACTGTTACCCGCACATTGCCTCCTACACCTGCGGTAGCCGGTGCGGATTACACCACTTGTAATGTAGTGGAAGTCATGGCTGGAAATACACCCATTATCGGGACAGGTCAGTGGAATGTGGTTTATGGCCCGGTATCCCTGGTCAATCCGCATCAGCCATTTGCTCAGGTTACCGGCATCGTGCTCGGCGACAGTGTGGTGCTTACCTGGTCTATCACCAATGGTGGTTGTACCTCTATTGATACCATTACCATTAATACCACACTTCCGGCAACAGCCGCCTTTACGCCCACGATTAGTGGTGTGAATGTTCAGTTTGCCAATCAGTCCACTCAGGCCTTCGCCTATAACTGGAACTTTGGGGATGGGACCACCAGCACCCAGGCCAATCCTTCTCATACCTATTTGGCTTACGGTACTTACAATGTTCGCCTTATCGCCTACAATACCTGTAAGAATGATACCACCTTTCAGGTTGTGACCATAGGTTCGGTCAGTGCAGAAGATGACCTGAAGGCGACTCGTCTGGATTTGTACCCCAATCCGGCTTCTGAGGTGATTTATTTCACCCTGGGTTCCACAGAGTCGGTTGGTCTTTCTGCTGAGGTTACCGATGCAACTGGAAGAATCATGCCACTGAATGTAGTGGAGACAGGTAGTGGTAATTACAGTGTACAAACTGCTCAACTTCCTGCCGGCTATTATATACTGCGTGTTTCTGCCGGAGGAAAAACTTACCACGGCAGGTTTATTCGGCAGTAGTTAATATTTTTACAGACAGAATAAAAAAAGCCACTGTTTTCCAGTGGCTTTTTTTATGGATGTAAATATGCATGCGGGGAACCTCATGCATGTATTGCCGCAAGCCGGGGTTTGCCGCAAAGGAATGATTGCAAATATTTCTGTTGATGATGTCCTTTTTTCAGGAACTTCCCTTAAAAATGGGTTGGTTCCGGGAATTTATTTTTTGGGTTGCATCCGGGTAGGGTAAGAAGCCGAAGAAAGTCCTTTCAGAATCTTGTTCAATTTCCCTCTCAGCAACTGCTTCCGGAGCCCGGTGACATAATCGGTGAATAAAACCCCTTCAATATGGTCGTATTCATGCTGGATAATCCGAGCTTTTATACCGGAGTAAGATTCGGTTTTTTCCTGCCAGTTTTCATCCAGATACCGGATGGTGAGGGTTTCGGGTCTCCATACTTCTTCCCGGATGGCAGGAATGCTCAGGCAGCCTTCTTCAAATGCCCACTCTTCCCCTGTTTCCTCCAGGATAACCGGGTTGATGAATACCTTTTTGAAATCCCGGGTGTCTTCTCCTCCTTCTTCCGATTCATCCATGGGGCTGCCGTCCACAATGAAGAGGCGGATGGCTTTACCAACCTGAGGCGCGGCAAGCCCAACTCCGGATGCATTGTACATGGTTTCGAACATATCCGCCAGTAATTTTTCCAAACCGGGATAATCTTTGGGGAGATTTTGGGCTTTTTCCCGCAACACCGGGGAGCCGTACAGGTAAACAGGCAGAATCATGAGGTGTATTGCATATAGTCCTGAAGAATCAATACTGCGCTAACGGCATTGATCAGTTTTTTTTCTTTTTTCTTTTTGTCTTTGACACCCGCCATAGCGAGGGCCTGGGCCGCAATGCGGGAAGTAAACCTTTCGTCGTACAGGTCAATCATTACTTCCGGAAAACGAGTCTTCAGTTCTGCTGCCAGTTTGTGAACCGCTGCGGTACTGTGCGTGTCCTCGAGATCCGTTTTTCTGGGTAAACCGATTACAATGCAACCTACCGGACCTTCTGTTATTTTTTGGGACAGCGTGGCAATCAAAGCCGGCGTATCTACGGATCCTATGGCTGTGGCAATCATTCGGCCGGGGTCTGTCCAGGCTAAACCGGTTCTTTTGGCACCGTAATCAATCGCTAAAATCCTGGACATGGGGTAAAATTACGCATTTTTGGGCAGGATAATGCGGAAAGTAGTCCCCTTGCCGGGCTCGGTATGGTGCACCATGATTTTCCCTTTGAAGAAACCTTCGATGATTCGTTTGGACAGGCTCAATCCCAGTCCCCATCCTCTTTTTTTGGTGGTAAAGCCGGTATCAAATATCCGGTTGGCATGCTTGGGCGAAATACCTTTCCCGTTATCTTCCACTTCTATCAGCACATCTCCTTTTTTTCCCGTGAATAATCGTATCTGAATTTTCCCGTGCTCATCAGGCAAAGCGTCGAGTGCATTTTTGACCAGATTCTCAATTACCCAGGCAAAAAGATTGGCATCGAGGGGCACAGTGACCGTTTCGTCGAGGGAAGAGTGATAGGAAACTTCGGCTTTACGGGGAAGTCTTTTCTTTACATATTCTACCGCAGCTGCCAGGAGAATGGCAGGAGATTCAGGATGCAGGTCGGGAGCGGAGCCAATACGGGAAAAGCGCTCGGCAATATTTTGCAGGCGCACAATGTCCTGCTCCAGTTCGCCTAAATATAATTTTCGGTCTTCGGGGTTTAGTTCTTCCAGGCGGAGCAGTTCCACCCAGGCAATCATTCCGGAGATAGGTGTGCCCAATTGGTGCGCTGTTTCCCGGGCCATCCCTACCCAGATTTTATTTTGCTCGGAGCGCTTGGCCAGTGCATATCCGATAAATACAAACAGGATGAAAACCCCGATGACCAGCAACTGAACATAAGGATACCAGCGCAACTGTTTCAGGAGCCAGGATTCGGAGTAATACACATACAGCGTGACGGGCATAGGGTCCTGAGAAGATCCCAGTCGGATGGGCACTGGAGGAATGCCGGATTCCTTCATCTCCTGCAATGCCACCTGCAGGGCTTTGTCTTTTTTTTCTCCGGTAACCAGTGAGTCCAGAATGTTGCGGTGCTCCAGGATATTGCCATCGGAATCGGCAAAAATGACCGGAACCGATTCATTGCCTTTGAGAATGTTTTCCAGAATGAAGTTCAGTTCGCAACTTTCATCTTCCAGGCTGCCAATGAATTCCTGCGCCCGGGCCAGTAATTCCACCCTTCGCTCTTCCTCAATGGCAAGGCGGGAAACCAGGAAGTTGGAGTATAACAGGCTCAGCATCACCAGCCCGAGCCCGGTTAATACCACCATCCAGATCCAGCCCGACCGCAACAAATCTTTCAAACCCATTTCCGAAATTAAGAAGTTTATGCGTTGATTCCGTTTTAGAAATATGAAAAATCTTCTCTGCCGCAAGGGTTGGGATGATAAATATCATTCCTTTCGTGTTAAAGGGAATCTAACTTTGCTCTGTAATTGAAATTCTACCCTGCGGATTGTATCTTTGCATCGCAATTGAAAATGGATCTCTCGCTTAAAACAGTCAGTTTATCTCACCATAAAGCCCCGGTCGAAATCCGGGAGTTGATTTACATCCGTCCTGCGGCGATTCGGGATTTAATGCTTTCCCTGAAGGATATTTTCAATACATCTGAACTGCTCGTTTTGTCCACCTGCAACCGGACCGAAGTTTACTATGTATCCGAATCGGATCTTTCTTCCGGAATCATTGCCCGATTGCTGTGTGAAAAGGGTTTGTCTCAGGTGGATCAATACCTGCCTTATTTTGATATTCTGGATGGGGAGCAGGCGCTTCAGCACCTGTTTGAAGTGGCTATGGGTCTTCGTTCCGGTATCATCGGTGACATTCAGATTACCCATCAGGTGAAGGAGGCTTATTCTATTAGTCATGAGCTGAATCTGGCAGGGCCCGTTTTACATCGTTTGCTGCATACTATTTTTCACGCCGGCAAGCGGGTGCAGAGCGAAACCGGTTATCGGGATGGGGCTGCCTCTGTAAGCTATGCTGCAGTGGAAACAGCTGAAATATCTGTCGGAGATCCGGAATCTGCACGGGTACTGGTAGTAGGGCTCGGGGAAATGGGTGCTGATGTGGCGCGCAACCTGAGGTATTCTTCTTTCCGCCAGGTGCACCTGATGAATCGCACCATTGAAAAGGCTCACGAACTTTCTGCTGAAACAGGCTTTCCGGTTATTCCCTTCGATCAGTTGGAGTCGGTACTGTCTCAGTTTGATGTGGTATTCTCGGCCGTATCCGGAATGGATTGCCTGATTACGCGCCCATTACTCGAGCGGGATGAAAGGCATGCGCACCGATATTTCTTTGATCTTTCCGTCCCCCGTTCCATAGCGGCTGATGCCGAGGAAGTAGCCGGGGTCATTGTTTTTAATATTGATGAAATTCAGTCCCGGGCATCCGAGGTGCTGGAAAGAAGGCTTCAGTTTGTGCCTGCTGTGCAGCAGATAATCCGGGAAGAGATGGGTGGATTTAAGGACTGGTCGCGTGAACTCAGTATTTCACCTACCATTCACCTGCTGAAGGACGCTTTGGAAAATCTCCGCAAGGAGGAAATCTCCCGGTACCTGAAAAACCTGAATGAAAAGGAACTTGAAGCCGTGGAGGAAGTCACCCGAAGCCTGATGCAAAAGGTGATGAAACTTCCGGTGCTCAACCTGAAAGAGGCCTGCCGCCGGGGAGATGCCGATTCGCTCATCGAGGCTTTGCACACCATTTTCAACCTGGATAAGTCCCGGGTGAAAACGGAGAAGTAATTTCTATCCCCAAAATTCCATTCGTATTCTGACAGGGAAAAAGACTTATTCCCCGTCCCAGTTCATATACCGGGAAAAGGCGTTCTGAACCCAATGAGGCTGGGGATTCTCTTCCTGTGGAACTCTGCCCAAAACCCGTATACCGGTCAGACCCACAATAACCCGCTCGGATTCCGGATTGTGTTCTCCATTGAATACAATGCCCTTGATGGGGATATTCCGGCTGCGGAGTGCTTCTATGGAAAGCAGGGTGTGGTTGATGGAGCCCAGGTAAAACCGGGAAACCAATACCACTGGGATATTCCACTTCATCATCAGGTCTCGGTAGGTTTCCCTTTCGTTAATGGGCACCAGTACCCCTCCAGCTCCTTCCACCACGAGGGGGAGATTTCCCGGCTCGGGAAGTATGATATCCTGGATGCTGAGGTGAATACCTTCCTTCCGTGCTGCGGCATGCGGGGATTCCGGAGCCTGAAGGATTTTAAATTCAGGAAGAAAAAAATGTTCCAGTCTGCCGGTCAATCTTTTCACCGTTTCTGTATCGGTTTCAGGGTCTCTCCCTGCCTGAACGGGTTTCCAGTAAATGGCATTAAGGCCACAAGTCAAAATAGATGAAATAACAGTTTTGCCTACACCCGTTCCGATACCGGTAACGAAAATGCGTTCCTGCATAATCTGGAAAGAATTGGAGTAGGTGACTATTCTATGCGCACCAGTTGGAAATCCTTGCTTCCGGAGCTGGTGTTGTAGTAAAATAGGGCGTAAGCCGATTTGGGCTTGAGCTCTATGCCTGATTTGGAGAGCAGCACCGTAGTGGAATCCCGGCCCATCACGAATAAATCATACACCCGGTTGGCTTTGAGTTCGTAGAAAGGGGTTTGCTCGGCGAAGTTGCAGTTGTTCTGGAAAATAGAATCCACCCCAAATACGCAGGTGTCGCCGGAAACACGGGGCGAGCGAAATTTTATCATCAGATCCCGGGTCATATCGTAGGCATTGGCGTGATAAAAGCGAATGGCTGCGGTGGAATCGGTGAAAGAGTAGGTATCGGCAGTTTGACGCACAATGAAAGTCTGGGCACTGTCAATAATCCAGGCGGTTTGTTTTTTCTCTCCTTCCAGTTTGACCACCTGTTTTTTCATGAGCTCCACCCAGGTCTGATTCAGGTTGGCAGAAAGATACAGGAGACCGGTTCCGTTGGAGTCCACCTTCACGCCGGCTTCTATCAGGTTGGCATAGCCCTGGGAGGGCCATCCTCCGGGGAACTGAAGATTACGGGCTATGATGGCAGAGGAGTTATAGGTTTCGTATTTGATGTCGAGGGAAGGATTGTGATTGCCGGATCCGGGAGGATGAGGGTAAGAAGCGGCAGTATTAATGATTTTCAGGTATGCGCGTGTCTGCTCTTCAGGCGGGACGATGGGGTAGGTCCGGCGACCTTCCCGGCAGGCATAAAATATTCCGGACACAACGAGAAGAGACAGGAGAACTCCGAAAGTGACTTTGTTGAACATAATCGTGCGAATACGGACGGATTAAAGGGTGAATTTACGCAAATTCTGTCTTTTTTCCAAATCTCCCGGACAAATACGGGAACCATTTGCCCCTGTCCTGTATTTTTAGGCCATGGTTACTGTTGCCTTATTGCCCATAGGCGAGGAATTACTTTCCGGCGCCGTTACAGATACAAACTCCTCCTGGATTGCTGCCCGGCTGAAAAGTTGCGGATTTCAGGTACGGTACAAGCATACAACCGGAGATGTGTCAGCAGATATTTTGCAGAGTCTGGAAAGCCTGACAGCCCGCGCCAGTATTGTCATCATGACCGGAGGGCTGGGGCCTACCCGGGATGATGTGACCAAAAGAGTGTTGCTGCAGTGGAGTGGATCGGAATGGGTGCGGGATGAGGCTACCTATGCCCGCATTCGAAAGTATATGGAGGCCCGGGGTCGCACCGTAAATGAACTCAATGCCACCCAGGCAGATGTGCCATCCCGTGCCCGAGTCTTGCCCAATTATCAGGGAACTGCACCGGGCTTGTGGCTGGAAAAAGATGGAAAAATCGTGATTTCCCTGCCCGGTGTACCCTATGAAATGAAAGCCCTGATGGATCAGCAGGTTTTGCCCCTTTTACAGCAGCGTTTTGAGACGCCCGTAGTACTGGAAAAGATCCTGCACACCGGAGGCATTCCAGAGTCAGAGCTGGCGCTTCAATTGAAGTCATTTGAAGAGCAGTTGCCCGAAGGCATTCAGATAGCTTATTTACCTGAACCCGGTCTTGTGAAGGTGAAACTGACCCTTTCCTCACTCAGGGAAAACCAGGCAGTGGCAGAGCAATTCTTACAGGACCAGGCAGAGCGGGCAGCCCGGATTATCGGGCCGGAGGTATATGCACGGGATCAGGAAACCCTGGAGGAAGAGATTTTCCAATTGCTGAAGGCAGGGGGAAAAACAATTGCCTTTGCCGAGAGTTGTACAGGTGGTGCCATCAGCGCCCGTCTGGTGCAGGTGCCCGGTATTTCAGCCGTACTGAAGGGGAGCGTGGTGTCGTATTCCAATGAGGTCAAAATGGCGCTGCTGGGAGTTCTTCCCGCAACCCTGCAGGCGCATGGGGCAGTATCCAGAGAAACAGCCATGGAAATGGCAGCCGGAGTGCGGAAATTATGTGAGAGTGATTATGCTGTTTCGGTAACGGGAATTGCCGGTCCGGACGGGGGGAGTGAAACCAAACCCGTCGGAACGGTATGGATTGGGGTGGCATCAGAGGGGAAAACCGAGGCATTTCCTTTCCTTTTTGAGCAAAACCGGAGTCGGAACATCCAGCGGGCCACCCTGGCGGCTTTACTGCTGTTACGCAAAAAACACTTGGGCATCTTGGGGGATGCCGCTAATTAATGTAATTTTGGGCGTCATTCCGGAAATGACACATTAATCGCAGCAACCGAATACGAACATGGCAATTGTAGAAATGGTTATGCCCAAAATGGGCGAAAGTATCATGGAAGGCACCATCCTCAAGTGGAATAAGAAAGTTGGGGATGCAATCGATCAGGACGAGTCTGTACTCGAAATCGCTACCGACAAGGTAGATTCTGAAGTGCCAGCTCCGGTTGGTGGAAAAATCACTCAGTTACTGGCAGAAGAAGGTCAGACCGTAGCGGTTGGTACCGTAATCGCACTGATTGAAACTGCTGATGCCGCTGGCGGTGCTACTGTTGCTGCGCCTGCTCCTGCCGCTGTTGTGCCTTCCTCGAACGGGGCTGCGGTTCCTGCTGCGGTTCAGGCTGTCGAGCAGCAAGTGGCACAGGCCGTCGCTATTTTGGATAAGCCTGCATCCGGAAGATTTTATTCTCCCCTGGTATTGAATATAGCCCGGGAGGAAAAAATATCCATGGACGAACTGGACCGAGTACCGGGAACAGGATCTGAAGGCCGGGTAACCAAGAAAGATATTCTGGCATATATTCAAAGCAGAGGCGCTGCGCCTGCACCAGCTGCTATTCCAGTAGCCGCACCAGCATCGGCCTCCAAACCGGTATCTGCTCCGGCCTCCTCCAGTGGAGGTAACCTCATTGAAATCAAGCCTAAATCCTATAGTTTCTCCGGGGAAATGGAGATTGTGGAGATGGACCGTATGCGCAAGATTATTGCCGAGAATATGGTCTATTCCAAGCATGTTTCTCCTCATGTTACTTCCTTCGTAGAGGCGGATGTGACCAACCTCGTGCTCTGGCGGGAGCGTAACAAAAAAGAGTTTGAGAAGAAATACGGAGAAAAACTCACCTTCACCCCCATGATTATGGAGGCACTGGTGAAAGCCATCCGGGAATTGCCCAATATCAACATCTCTGTTGAGGGTACCAATATCCTCTACAAGAAAAATATCAATATCGGAATGGCAGTTGCCCTTCCCTCCGGAAATCTGATTGTACCGGTAATCAAAAATGCCGATCGCCTGAACCTGACGGGTCTGGCGGCAGCGGTGAACGATTTTGCCAACCGGGCACGGATTAACAAACTTAGTCCCGATGATTTGTCGGATGGCACTTATACGCTGACCAATGTGGGTACCTTTGGGAATGTGATGGGTACCCCGGTCATTTTACAGCCTCAGGTGGCCATTATGGCAGCCGGGGCCATCCGAAAAAAACCTGCGGTTATTGAAACTCCAGCGGGAGACACCATCGGTATCCGTCAGTTTATGTTCCTGTCTCACTCTTACGATCACCGGGTGGTAGATGGCATGCTGGGCGGAACCTTTGTTCGCAAAGTAGCCGATTACCTGGAGTCCTGGGATTTGAACCGGGAAGTATAATTATTGCGTAATCTGACAATCCATTTGTCCGGGATATTTTCGGATTATTCCCATCCTGGTAGTGGAATTGACGGGTTATTTTATTAACTTTGGCTTCACATCAATCATTTCAAACAACAATCATTATCATGAAAAAAGTTTTATCCTTCCTCACTCTTGCAGTTATGCTTGGGGTACGGGTAATGGCACAAACCAGCGGTGGTCCGGATACCTACGGCTATGTCTGGAGAAACAGCAATGACCCCAACGGCCCAGCGTACAATTGGGTTGAAATTGCCGGCTTGCCCAACACCGTTACTGTTACCGGCCTTGCCGATGACAATGTAGTGGGTCCTTTTGCAATTGGCTTTAATTTCCCTTACTACTGGCTGGACGCCACTCAGGTATGGATTGGTTCCAATGGCTATATTGGCTTTTCTTCCATCGCCAATATCGCTTCCACCTCCATCGGTTTCCCCGGTATTCCCACCGCTTTCCCCATTAATCAGAATCACTTCCTCGCTCCGATGATGTGTGACCTGAACTTTGCAGATTCAGTTGGCCAGGTAGCTCCCGGTAATCCCGGTCGTGTGTACCTGTACACCAGTGCTGCACAGGATAGCTTTGTCATCACTTACGAAAGTGTTCCTTTCTATTCCAATTCTGCTTACGCAGGAACCAATACCTTCCAGGTAATCCTGTCCAAAGCTGATTCCTCCATCACCTTCCAGTACAAAGCTCAGAATGGTGTATGGGATGATGGATACGATGGTGTAACCAATCCGTTGGTGGTAGGTATTGAGAATGTAACCGGACAAATTGGTCTTCAGGTTTCAAACAATACCTATCCTACTCCGAACACAGCTGTTAAATTCTACTATCCTGCCACAGTGACCTATCAGGTAACCGATGTTCAGGCTGATGCCAACTTCAATTCTGAAAATGGTGGAATTTTTGCTGCTCTGAATTCTCCCATGACCCCGATGACCATTGTGAAGAATGTGGGTAATCAGGCCATCTCCGGTACTGTACAGTGTACTACTTCTGTGTTTCCGGCCGGAAGCCTTACTCCGGTTACCGGCTCTACTCTGAACACTACCTATACAGCAGGTCTGGCAGTAGGTCAGGAAGTTCAGGTTTCTCAGTCCAGCACTTACACGCCCACTGCTACTGGTTCTTTCTTCCTCAGAGGTCAGCTTTCCCTTACGGGCGATGCCACCACTGGAAACAACCGTGCTGAAACCGAAATGAATGTTGTGGACCTTGCCCAGGCCAGCGTTAAGTTGTCCTACGACCGTTTTGTCGATACATTCGATCAGACCCTGCACAGCATTTCCGGTTTCGGAAGCGGTAATGGTATCGGTATTTATTTCGAGCCACCCCTTTACGGTTCTCAGATTGATTCCGTTGAAATGTTTGTGATCACTACCTCTGTACCCAGTGATTTCACCATCAACATGTACAAGAATGATGGCGCTCCCGGTGCTGGTACCAATTTGGGTACTGTAACCATTGCTGCTGCCAATCTTCCTGCCAACGCCGTTGTTCGGGTTCCTGTTCCGGTTACTCCTGCTATTCAGCTGAATGCCGGTGAAGGTGTTTATGTTTCTTTCGTTCAGGGTGGTGACTCTACCTACCTGGTTACGGACCTTCAGCCTCCCTTCTCTTACCGTTCTTATGAAGTTCTGTTTGGAAACTGGGCTTCTCATCGTAGCCGTTCCACTGAGGATCCTGTTATTCGTCTGATTACTTCCAGCTACCGCGTTTCTAATGATGCTCAGGTAAATGGCAATGTTTCGGGTCTGGGTCAGAACTATCCGAACCCCGCTGCCAACACTACCCGCATTGAGTTTGAACTGGCCACTGGCGGAAATGCTGAGTTCTCTGTTTCCAATATTCATGGCCAGGTTGTTGAAACCCGGTCTTTGGAAAGCCTGAATTCCGGTACTCATTCTTTGGATCTTGATTTGACTAACTACGCTTCCGGTATCTATTTCTACACATTGAAATCCGGAAATGGTAAAATGACGCGTAAAATGACTGTGGCTCACTAAGCCTGGTTGTTTCGTAAATCAAAAAGGCCACCTGCGAAGGTGGCCTTTTTGATTGGGGTGATTTTGTCCGGAGTTTCTCCGGAATTTTTGTCCGGAGCTTCTCCGGAATTTTTGTCCGGAGCCTCTCCGGAATTTTATTTGTTCAGATCTAGCAACCGGCTCCTTTTATCCGTCAGGATTATCTGGCCGGGCTCATAATTCAAGCGCCCCCCCTTTTGTACCATAATTCTGGCATCCTTTTCCAAAATTAAACTCGCTCCAGCCTCCAGCGTGAGCGAACACCTGTCCTGAATCCATAAGCGACTTCCGCCTTTTAATACCAGCCTGCTGCCTTTCTTTAACACCAGATGCCCACCCGGAAAGGTGTCCTGCATCCGTACAAAGGTTTCAGACGAACAAACAGTCAGCTGCTTCCCCTTTTCCAGAATCACACTGTCCCGAATTTCAATATTCCCCGACCACCGCACACTCTGACTAATCCCAAAACGATCCGACCGATACGACAGCGTAATCGTGCTATCCGTTTGACCCAGGACCTGAATTTCGATTCCATTTATGCGACTGACCAGGTCTCTTAACCGATTGCCATTGCTGGCAGTGGATGGGTTGGTGGCGATTCCAAACTTATTTCGCCCATATTCTGCCCGGAACCCATCGCCCCCATCCCCGAGATAATGAATAATCTCAGCTTCCCCGTCCGTATCGACCATAAACACCGGCACTCCGGAAAGATCCGTTCGGTCCAGCTTTCGGTTTCCGTCTTTGTCCAGATGCAATACATCCCGATCTCCATAGCCCAGGAGTGGATTTGCATTTTTTCGCGCCAGTTTCCAGTGCCGACCACAGCATCGGGTATCGGTTTGCTCCAACGCACTGTAATCATACCTGCCATCTGCCTCCTCCACATCCAGATGATGGGGTCCGGTTTTTCCTGTCTGATGCAGAATGAACAACGCCGGACCTCCCTTGTCCACCTGGTCAAATTTTCCCCGGTTGGCATGATATTCCAGCCAGAACCATTCCTCCTGGGTGTAGGGGAGCGCAATGCGAACTGCCGCCCCGGTGGTGACGAAATCTCCCAGCGTAATGACAGCCGACGGCAAACTATCCGGTTGAATGTCCAGGTTGGGATATGCCCAGCCCAGCCAGTATCTGTCCCAACTGTTCACGGCAATTGAACTGCTGCCACTCGCCGATGCCAGTCCCCATCCCCCATGTGTACCCAGGTCGGGGCCTCCCGTGCGGTCATTCGTGGCTGAGTAGTGATGCAGAGTCAGAAAGTGAGCCGTTTCATGTTTCAGGGTTTTCATGGTTTCGGCCGGGTCACCTGTACCCCCTCCATTTACAATCAATCCCGACATTAAACCACCCCCATGCACAAACAGGGAATCCCGAACCCACTCCACTCCTCCCTGCAATCCGGCTATGCCCCCTCCCGATCCCAGCCAGGCACACTTCGGGTCAATGGCCGGAGGCGTGGTTCGGAAAATAATTCCCATATGATCCACCATCCGGTCCGCTTTTTTCTGCCATTTCCCGGCCTCCCTTCCCCAATTGTCATACTTTTTCCAGTCCACCTTTCCGGAGGCATTCATTTTCCGGATGATTTCCTGAGTGGTTGCCGCATACCCTCCTTTGGTGTGATACCACTGAATAGCGGAATCCAGCACGATGATGTCGGGGTAAATATCTCCGTAAAAAATAAACCTACCGAGAGAGGCCTCCCGGAAATAATTGGAAATACTAAAATCCGGCATCTGGGCAGGATTGGCGGCCAACCAGTTTCGGGCATAATCCGGTGCTTTTTTTCGGGAAACGGGCCAGTCCGGAATCCCGGAATCAGGCTCCTCCCCATCCCGGAATCGGACAAACACATACAAGACCCGAAGGGTATCAAAGGCAGGTAAATTGTTTCCTTTGGAGGAATCCACTGGAGGAATTCTTCCCTGGTGAAATTGAAATGACGGGTTTTGCGCCAGCCCTTTTCCCGGGACAGCTACCTGAACCGCCCACAGGCAAAGCGACAAAAGCCAAAGTATCCGGTGTGCCGGAAGAAATGGATGCATGGTTTTGAAATTAAGCATTAAACGAATGAAACCCGAATTGGATGGTGTACTCCTCCCGCGTGGGGTATTTTGTAGTTTTGTCGGCACATGTGGATTTTTACCCCTTTTGCTCGTAATCCAGGCCTTTTCATTCGGTCATTTTTCCTCTTCCTCCTGATTCCGGGGGGGACTCAAACCCTCTCTGCCCAACGCGATACCCTTTGGGCAGTCCGGTTTCCCTACAGTAAAGGTTATCGCCAGACTTTCACCGGAATACGCATTCGCCCGATGGATACATCCTTTTATCCCGTGAAAATTCATTTTTACCAGGAAATTGTGGAGGATACTGTATATGGTAACAGCCGCTGGTTCCGGTTTAATACTTATTCTGAAGTGGGCCCCCTGCCTCAGAAAGGATACTATTATCAGGCTGTTTCCCAAAAGGGGGAGTATAAATGGTATTCTGGTCCGGAATGGAATTACCTGCTGATTCCCGCAATCCTGTACAAAGGACTTTGGTGGGAATCCCGTCAGGCGGGACAAAAATACCGGCATAGTGTGGTCAAGACCGATACGCTCATCAGTACGGAATTTGGTAGCCACCGATGTTTTGTGATTAAAAGCGAAGTTCGGAACGCCTATTTTGAGGGTAAAAAACACCGCATTTCTACCTGGGACTTTTACGATACCACTTTGGGGAAAGTAAAATCTGCCACCATTGTCTGGCAGGGTCGAAGGGGAAAGCAGGTTTTCCGGGAGGAAATGGAATTAACGGAATTGGGTATCGGGAAATAAACCCGAATAAGAGTCCTACAAGTCGGACAGTTTGAAAATGTCACCCGGCCCAAATGCACCTCTTTCATTCTGAATGACAGTGGAAAGTTCATTCACCGGATCGTGCTCATAGAAAATAACCAATCCTTCTGCCACTGCCTGGTGCAGGAACACTGCTCTTTCTTCCAAAGTCAGGAGGGGCCGCACATCATAACCCATCACATAGGGAAGGGGCAGGTGGCCGGTGGTTGGAAACAGGTCGGCTGCAAAAAGGATTTCCCTGCCTTTATAGGTAATCTGGGGTAATTGCTGGGCTTCTGTATGCCCGTTGACCACCCTCAATTTCAAAAAAGGAAACAACTGGGATTCGCCCTCCAGCAGGTTGAGTTGCCCGGAGGCTGTCAGCGGTTCGATATTGTCTTTCAGGAAAGATGCTTTTTCTCTTGGGTTGGGATTTTGGGCCCAGTGCAGGTGACTTTTTTGGACATGGTATCGGGCATTTCGGAAAACCGGTTCTGCCTTAACCCCCGGTTCTTTCCATTGGGTGGAACCCCCGCAATGATCAAAATGGAGATGCGTGAGCACCATGTCGGTAATGTCATCAGTGGAATACCCAAGGGTATTCAGGGATTTTTGAAGGGTGGTATCCTGGTCTATTGCATAATTGGAGGCAAATTTTGCATCGTATTTATTGCCGATTCCATTGTCAATGAGTATCAGGTGCTGGTCGGCTTCAATCAGCAGGCAGCGGGCGGCCATATCAATCCGGTTGTTTTCGTCGGCCGGATTGGTTTTGTTCCAGAGGAGTTTGGGCACCACGCCAAACATGGCGCCTCCGTCCAGTTTGAATCTGCCTGTTTCGATGCTGTGAAGTTTCATACTGCAATGTTACAAAAAGGGGGCACACGAGGCAATTGCGTGGGCTACCAGTCCGGAGCGTCTCCGGACAATTAATTACCGGGTAGCATTAACGCCCGGTTTTTTCGGGTCTCCTCTGCCGCCTGTGCATCTCCTCTTTCCTCGTGCAGGCGGATGGCACTTGAAAAATCCTGTCTCGCCCCGGCGGTATCGCCCAGTGCTACTCTGGACAGTGCCCGGTTGTTGAAGGCCTGCGCATTCCGTGCATCCAGTTCAATAGCCCGGGTAAATGCAGTATTGGCCTTCTCGGGCTGGCGGGTCATTCCGTAAATATTCCCCAGATTGGTCCAGGCTTCGGCATAATCAGGTTTGAGCCGCACCGCCTCCCGGTAATCTGCTTCGGCCTCCTCCAGTTTGCCCATTGTGGCATAGGAGTTTCCCCGGTTGTACCAGGCCAGGTAAAAATCAGGTTTCAGCTGCAGGCTTGCTGTGAAATCCCGCACCGCTGCTTCGGCATTTCCCATGGCTGCCAGGGAGGTTCCCCGGTTATACAGAGCCTCCTGGTACTGAGGATACATTTTCAGGGCCTGATCAAAATCGGTTAAAGCCTCCGCATACCGCTTCTGATCGTGCAGGGTAATGGCCCGGTTGTTATAGGCCACAAAATACCCGGTAGGGTACACGGAAATCATATTATTCCACAGGGTCAGACTGTCCTTCCAGACCGGTATGCGTGTGGCGGTGGCATAAGCAAAACCTCCGGCCAGCACCAGTCCGGCAAGGGTAATCGTTTGGGCTGATCTCCATTTTTCCGGAATCAGAAACACCCCAAAAACCACCAGCCCGGTCAAGGCCAGGTACATATATCGGTCGGCATACAGCGCTTCTCCTACAGGCAGCAGTTGCAGTACCGGAGCCAGGGAAATGAGGAAAAACAACAAGCCCCACCAGGCAGGAGCAGGCAGGTTTTTTCTCCGGATCCAAACCAGCAATAATCCAGCAAGGGTTAGCCCGGCACCCAGCCACAGTAACCAGTCTGACGGGGGAGGGTAGGGGTAAAAGCAGGAAAGCCGGATGGGTAAAATGGTTTTGCCCGTATAGGCAGCCAGGGCAAAGAGGGCATAGACCGGCCGGAGGAAAAGGGCGGCCTGATCCATTCCTTTAATGGAATCGGAGGACTGCTGGGCAAGAATCGCCACGACACCAACTCCGAGCGAGAGGAGAAAAATGATTCCCGGAACCACCCATTCTTTTCGGTCACTTATTTTTCCCCATAACCAGATGTTCAGAATCATCAGGGGGCCAAGGGTTACGGCCATTCCTTTGGATAAGGCGGAAAGCAGGAAAAGGGGCACAACCAAACCAGCATACAGGTTGATGGATATCCGTTTATTCAGCCACAGGCTCTGCACCCATAGGGCGGACAGGAAGAAAAAGCTGTACAGCACATCTTTACGCTCACTCACCCAGGCCACACTTTCCACTTTCAGGGGGTGAAGGGCAAACAGGGCAGCGAAAAGAAACGCAAAAGGCCTGATTCCGCCCGGAGCCTGCCGGAGAAAAAGGAACATCATCAGGGAATTCAGTATATGCAGCACCAGACTGGTGAGATGCCAGGAATAGACCCGGTCTTTTCCCCACAATGAATCGGCATGCAGGCTCAGGGTAGTCAGGGGGTGGTAGTTCCCCATGACAAATTCAGAAAAATGCGCTTTGGCCGAAGGAAAGGGGAGAGAAAGCAATTCGTTTTTGGTAAGGTAGCCGTCATCGTCCCAGTTGGTGAGTCCGTTCTTCAGTGCGCCCTGCCAGGTGAAAAAAGTAATGGCAGCGAGCAGGAGCATTTGAAACCAGGTGTGTTGCCAGATGGAGTATGGTGCATTCCGGGTGGTGGCTGTAGCAGGATTCCGGTCAGAAGCTTTTTTCATCGGGAGTGAAAATTACGAAGAAAAGGTGTGATGCACGACCGGGTGCGCTTTGGCATAAATACACTCTGTGTTATATATGAAAGCATTTCTGGGAAATTTAGCCTATGTTTGCATAGACAAACTGAGAATGCGAATTCATCTGATTGCCATAGGGGGAAGTGCCATGCATAATCTGGCGCTTGCATTGCATCAAATGGGCCACCAGGTGACCGGCTCGGATGATGAGATATTCGAGCCTTCCCGGAGTCGTCTGGAAAAGGCTGGTATTCTTCCGGCATCCTTTGGGTGGTTTCCGGAAAAAATTACCCCGGATATTGACATCGTTATTGTGGGGATGCATGCCCGGGAGGATAATCCGGAATTACTTCGGACTGCCGAGTTGAAAATAAAGGCTGTCTCCTACCCACAGTTTATATACGAGCATTCGGTAAATAAACACCGGATTGTGATTTGTGGCAGTCATGGCAAAACAACCATTACCTCCATGATTATGCATGCCATGCGGGCTGCCGGGCGCAAATTCGATTATCTTGTAGGGGCTCAGGTGGAAGGTTTTGATACCATGGTGCGTCTTTCCGAAGATGCCCCCACCATTATTGTGGAAGGGGATGAATATCTGGCTGCGCCCATTCAGAAGGTGCCGAAATTCCTGGTCTATCAGCCACATCTGGTGGTGCTGAGCGGAATCGCCTGGGATCATATTAATGTATTTCCCACAGAGGCTCAGTATGTAGATCAGTTTGCCTTGTTGTTGCGCAATCTGGATAAAGCGGGAATGGTGATTTACAACGAGGAAGATCCTGCCGTGCGGAATCTGGTCCGCCGCAATACCCGGCCCGAGTTACATTACCTGTATCCCTACACTACGCCACCCATGCGGAAAAAAGGCCTGGCATACGAGGTGAAAATCGAGGGCCACAAGGCAAACCTTCCCCTGATTGGGCGACATAACTACTCCAATCTCTCTGCAGCCTGGCAGGTGATGAAACTCCTGGCCATGGATGCTCCTTCTTTTTTACACCACATGGCCAATTTCCGTGGGGCCGCTTACCGCCTGCAAAAGGTGTATGAAGATGAAAATACAGTGGTGATCAAGGACTTTGCCCACTCTCCGAGTAAGGTGAAAGCCTCGGTTGCTGCAGTGGCGGAGTTTTACGACAAGAAAAATGTGATTGCCTGCCTGGAGTTGCATACTTTCAGCAGTCTGAACAAGGAATTCCTGCGCCAGTATCGCAAAACCCTGAAGCTGATTCGGAAAAAAATCGTTTTTGTGAACGAGCATACCCTCAAAATGAAAAACATGCTGCCCATTACCCGGGAAGAAATTATTCAGGCTTTTGAGGACAAGGACATTCAGTTTGTGACCACAAAAGAGGAGTTAATCAAGACCCTGGGCGTGCTCAAAGGCATACGGAATGTGTTTTTGATGATGTCATCGGGTAATTTTGGGAATCTGGATCTGATGCAGATTGGACAAAAAAACGGGGGGAAATCAAAATCCTGATATTTTTCTTGGCAGATTTACGGGAAAGTATTACTTTTGCGTTCCTGATTTAACTATTCTGAGAAATGGCAAAGAGTAAAGGCAATCGCATCCAGGTGATTCTCGAGTGTACCGAGCATAAAGAGTCCGGCCAGCCCGGCACTTCCCGTTATATCACCACAAAAAACAGAAAAAACACTCCGGAAAGGATTGAATTGAAAAAATACAATCCTATCCTGAGAAAAGTAACGGTTCATAAAGAAATTAAATAATAACAGACCATGGCAAAGAAAGTAGTTGCAACCCTGAAAGATAAATCCAAGCAGGCCGCTTTGACCAAAGTGATTCGCGCCATCAAGAATGATAAATCCGGTGCGTATTCCTTCAAGGAAGACATCGTTCCCTCTGATCAGGTGGCGGATTTGATTGCTGGTAAACTGGATCGTTAATCGTCCTTTTTCCGAAGATTGATATTGAAAAGCTGTCCTTAATGGGCAGCTTTTTTTGTTTTGTATAGAATTGGGATGCCTTTGGGTGTCGCATGAGTTTTAGGGGAGATTCTTTCATAGTGAAGGGATTTTTTACCCAATTGTTTCCCTTAGTTCTGGCATTCGAAGCGTGATTGGATTTTCCTTTATTGTGTTTTCCAGTCAATAATATTCGGATACCAAAAGACAAAATTGAAGCAAAATGAGTCGATTTGGCTCAGGTAACAGAAGGAGAAAATGTCTGACTTTTTATGGGCCATTTTGGGTAAAAAAACGGTGGGGTATTTTACTGAATGATGGGGTTCAGAATGCAGACCCGTGGTGTGCCAGAATAAGTTAGGAAACAATTTCAATCAGCAGAACTGGCAAAATCCATGAAAATCTGAGTGGATGTTTACTTTTTTTTAAAGTTTTTTCCGAAAAAATATAGAATAAATTCGAGGGGGAAATCGAGGGGTAGTGGTTAAACAAATAGGGTTAATTTTAATTTGAAATATGAATAATATCCTTTTTTATTTGATAATATGTTATTAATCAATTAAATATACAATTTTTAACGAAAAAGACCAGGTTGCTCAATTGGAAGAAGAAGGGTGCATTTTATGGTAAATTACACTATTTGAATTATTTATACGCCTTCCAGAGCCTGTAGAATTAATCCTTGTGTGGAAAACAAACTGAGTGATTTTGTAGTTTTGTAGAGTAAATCAAAACGAAAGAGGGAAAAATCCCTTGCACAGACTTACGAAATAAGCGCTTAGAATGTGCTTAGCCTTTTTTGGATGTTTTATTTGAGATTGGGCCAAATCATTGGTTTCAGTTTGTGTAAGGATTTATGCCTTTGGGTCAAAATGAAAATGATTGTAATGAAAATTCAGTACGGTTATAGAATGAAACTCAACTCAGTTACTCCCAAGGTTATGAAACAGTATAACTCAACTTTATCTCTCCAACCAATGGTAGCTAACTACCAAAGGATAATTGCCAGATTCAATATTCACAGGTTCTTTCAAGCCGCATTCATTTTTTTGCTGCTGCTGGCTAGCAATTACAGTTATGGACAGGTGTACCTTAATCTGAACGGTGTGGATTTTGAATTTCGTACAGCTAATCGCACCTTGGTTGTTGACAATGGAAGTTCAGGAAGGTCACCCGGATCTGTTTTCCGATACAATAATGTGTTCTCACAGGGTGGAACCACTGTTCATGCGTTATTGAGGATTGATTCCATGGTGAACACGGCCGCATCCGGTCTGGTGGTGGATGAGGATGTTCAGAATGGATATCCTGAGCGATTTAATCCAATCATCGGGAACAATAATAATTCCGGAGGGTATGTTCGCTTTACATTCTCCTTCTGGGATCAGAATAACGACAGTGTTTACGCCATGAATTTTTATATCACCGGCGTGGATATTGATGGCAATAGTAGCTCAAAGAGGGAGTATTGGACTCTGAATAATTTCTCAACTTACTCTGTAGATAATGGCACTCAGTTGGTGGTTACAAACAATTGGAGGGGGCAAAACGGATTTACCCAGTTCTTGGGTAGAACGAGCTCGCTTAACGGGATCACCTTTGATAATACCGCTTCATTTATTGCGGAATACATTTCTTCTGTTCATAGCTTTTCCGTTTATGCTGGTACCACCTATAATAGCGAAGGAGAGAATGATGATCGTTTTTTCTCGCTTCAGGTAGGTACAGAGGGGGGGATCTTTGTCAGCCCGGTGATTCCTCCCATCAATAATGTGATAGAGGCTTCACAGTCCATTGTTTCTGGGACTGCTCCTCAGCTGTTTGATAGTCCTGCCCCTCAGGGGGGCTATGGAACCTTTACCATTCAATGGCAGGTGAGTACCGATGGAGGAACTGGCTGGTCCAATATTTCCGGTGCCACCAATGAAGACTACCAGGAAGGAACCTTAACGGCCACAAGATACTACAGAAGGCGGGTTACTTCAGGTAACCTTCCGACGAGCACTTCAAATACTATTTCCGTTTTTCCGGTTGTGATTCCCAATGTGGCCACCAATACAGGTCCGGTTTGTCAGGGGGCAAGCTTTCAGCTAAGTACAGAAAGTTTATCGGGTGCCAGTTTCTTTTGGAATGGGCCCAATGGGTACACCAGTTCCAGTCGGAACCCAACCCGTTCATCCTCCACACCCGCTATGTCCGGTGTGTATACCCTTTCTGTAACACTCAATGGCGCAACCAAAATTGTGACAACAAATGTTACAGTTTATGGAAACATAGGCAATAACACAATTGCTTCGGCTCAGACCATTCCCTCTGGTGATAGTCCTTCCCTTTTTGTTGGATCAACCCCCTCTGGTGGTGATGGTAATTATACCTACTCATGGCAACGAAGTACCAATACAGGTGCCACCTGGACCAATATTTCTGGCGCCAATTCAAGGGATTTTCAGAATGGTGCTGTTACCACTACTACCTATTTTCGCCGGGTGGTTAGTTCAACTACTTGTACTGCCAGTACCTCTGCTAATATTCATGTAAACCCTGTCAGCATTCCGAACACTGCTTCTAACACAAGTCCTGTTTGTCAGGGTACCGATTTTCAACTCTCAACTGAAACCTTGTCGAGTGCGACCTTTTTATGGCAGGGTCCCGGCGGGTTTACCAGTTCGACCAGAAATCCCACCCGTTCATCCACGACCCCTGCAATGTCCGGGGTATATACGCTCACGATTACCCGATTTGGGGCCACCAAAGTATTAACCACCACCGTCACCGTTTACGGAACTATTGGCAACAATACGATAGGATCCTCCCAGTCCATTTTGTCCGGCAATACGCCGTCGCAATTTACAGGCGCTACTCCAAGCGGTGGGGATGGTAGTTATACTTATTCCTGGCAGCAAAGCACGAATGCTGGTTCCACCTGGACGGTTGTATCCGGAGCTACGGCCATCAACTATCAGGCAGGGGCCATCTCCGCCACTACCTATTTCCGTCGGGTGGTGAGTTCGGCTTCCTGTACAGCAAGTACATCTTCCAATATCTCAGTATTACCTGTAGTTATTCCTAATACAGCCTCCAACAATGGTCCAGTCTGCCAAGGAAATACCTTGCAGTTGAGTACCCAGAATCTCTCAGGAGCAACTTTCTTATGGCAAGGTCCCGGAGGGTACACCAGTTCAACTCAGAGCCCAACGAGAAGTTCCGTTACTCCTTCCATGGCCGGCGTATATTCCTTAAGTGTTACTTTGAATGCGGTAACCATCACGACGACCACCACGGTTACAATTCAGGGCGCGATTGGCAACAATACGATAGGAAACTCTCAGTCTATATTATCCGGCAATACGCCTGCTCAATTTACAGGCGCTACGCCAAGCGGTGGGAATGGTAGTTATACTTATTCCTGGCAGCAGAGTACCAATGCCGGTTCCACCTGGACGGTTGTATCCGGAGCTACGGCCATCAACTATCAGGCAGGGGCCATCTCCGCCACTACCTATTTCCGTCGGGTGGTGAGTTCGGCTTCCTGTACAGCAAGTACATCTTCCAATATCTCAGTATTACCTGTAGTTATTCCTAATACAGCCTCCAACAATGGTCCAGTCTGCCAAGGAAATACCTTGCAGTTGAGTACCCAGAATCTCTCAGGAGCAACTTTCTTATGGCAAGGTCCCGGAGGGTACACCAGTTCAACTCAGAGCCCAACGAGAAGTTCCGTTACTCCTTCCATGGCCGGCGTATATTCCTTAAGTGTTACTTTGAATGCGGTAACCATCACGACGACCACCACGGTTACAATTCAGGGCGCGATTGGCAACAATACCATAGGATCCTCCCAGTCCATATTATCTGGGGGCACTCCTGCTCAATTTACAGGTGCTACTCCGAGCGGTGGGAATGGTAGTTATTCCTATTCCTGGCAGCAAAGCACGAATGCTGGTTCCACCTGGACGGTTGTATCCGGAGCAACGGCCACCAACTATCAGGCAGGGACCATCTCCGCAACTACTTATTTCCGTCGGGTGGTGAGTTCGGCTTCCTGTACTGCCAGCACCTCTGGTAATATTTCCGTATTGTCTTTGGCTTACACCATCACGGCCAGCAACAACGGTCCGATTTACGAAGGCCAGACGCTGAACCTGTCCGCCAATCCGAGCAATCCGGGTGGTACTTACAGCTGGGTTGGCCCGAATGGCTATACTGGTACAGGTCAGTATCCGACCATTCCGAATGCTACTTTGGCTGCCGGAGGTGTTTATACTGTAACTCAGTCTATTGACAACATCACGATTTCTGCCACTACTACTCCGGTTGTACTGCAGGTACTGGGTCCGAATGTGATTACGAGCAGCCAGACCATCCTGAGCGGCACTACTCCTGCCGGGTTCACTGGAACAGTGATGACTGGGGGAACAGGCTCTTATACTTATCAGTGGGAGCGCAGTACGAATGGAGGTTCCACCTGGACAACGGT
>JAIXKT010000018.1 GCA_026932145.1 Bacteroidia bacterium | reverse complement strand
ACCCGGGACTGACTACGGAGTAATTTCATCATTGAAGCAGGGAACACAAATATTTATTGTATCCCTTGAAACAGAAAATGATTTTTACAACATAATTGACATTGCAACCGACAAAGAAGGTTATATACATAAATCCTTTGTAAAACTTGGTGATATTGTAGAGAAAAATGAAAGGGGTATGTTTACTCCAAGTGGTAAGACTTCCACTTACAATCCCGAAATTGAAATATTCAATAATACCTCAATGACACTTACTTTAAAATTAAATAGCGAAACTTATTCGTTCTCACCAAAACAAAAAAGAACAATTACACTAAGTCCAGGAACATATAATTATCGTGCTTCTGCACCAGGTGTAATACCTAACATAGGCACAGAATATATGGAGAGCAATATGGGCTACACTTGGCAATTTTATATAGTAACCGAAAGAAGATAATATGAACACAATCATAAATAAAATGTAAATGAAACTGATTCAAGACAATCCATATAGAATTGCGGGCATTCTTGCTAACTCTTCTGAAAAAGAACTTCAAAAACAGAAAAGTAAAATTACCAAGTACGCTAGTATTGGGAAACAAGTCGATTCTGAACTTGATTTCCCATTTTTTGGCAATGTTGATCGCTCAGAAAACTCAATCACAAAGGCATTTTCAGGTATTGAGCAGAATCAAGACAAGGTAAGTCATTCATTGTTCTGGTTTCTTAAATCGAATAATTTTGATGAAACGGCTTTTAACTATCTAATTAATGGTGATAAAGAAAAAGCGGTTGAAATTTGGGACAAAGTGACTAACGGAAAAGAAGTAACATCAAAAAACTTCTCGTGTTTCAATAATATAGGTACGCTTAAATTGCTTAGTGAATCTCAACAAGAAATTCAAGAAGGTATTGAAGCCAAAATCAAGCTAATTGATTCACCAAGTTTTACCGAATTTGTTCATACTGTTGCAGACCAAACTTACACTATAGACAACCAAAAGCAAACTGAAAAATTTATAGATGATATCCTCAAACAATTTAAAGGAAAGTATTCTAGTTCGGACACTTTAAAGCTTTTCAGCAATTGTAATGGTATTACAAAGAAGTATTTATCGCAAAAATTCACTGAAGAACCTCTACACAAAATTGAAAGCCAAATAGAAACTTGCAAAAAGAAACGTAAGGAAAACAAAAGCAATGCATATGAATTTGGCTTAAAATTATATACTAACACAAAAGACGAATTAGCGTTACTAAAATCTATACTTGGCATAAGCGATTTAAAATATAAAGCACTTGCAGACCAGTTAGCAAATGAAATAATGCAATGTGGAATTGATTATTTCAATGAAAGTCAAGAAAACAATTCTCGTGATAATTATCTTGAATCCTCCCAAAAACTAACAAAATTAGCCGACTCAATAGCTGTTGGGAAAATGGCTAAAGACCGTGCAAAAGATAGCCTTGCATCTCTTGAAGATATGAAAGACCGAGAGATAAATAAGGCTATTGCTATACTAAACTCTATTAAATTAGCTTACGATAAGGCAATAAGTGAAATTGATGCCCAAGTCCTAAAAATGACAATGCAAATGTCATATAATCAAACAATCAACTATTCTAAGGTTGATAAAATGAAGGAAGATTGTTTAAATTGGAATAAAGTCGTTGAAGTTGTTAGCGAAGGCATAACTATTAATGACGTTGAAATGATACAACGCTGCTCAAACCAATCAAAAGTTTCGGAATATAAAAACCTAGTAGACTTTTTGATTAGCAAACTTGGACCAATTCAAATAAACCAAATAAAGCACATATGCTATTGGAAAGATGTAAGAGCAGCCCAAGCAAAATCTACAGCAAAGCAAGTTGGTAAAACTATCAGCACAGCTACAGATGGTTGTTATATTGCTACTATGGCTTATGGAAATTATAATCATCCCCAAGTAATTGAGTTAAGGAATTTCAGAGACCAATTTCTTAGCAAATCTGTGTTAGGGCGTAGCTTTATAAGAATTTACTATAAATACTCTCCTATTTTAGTTGAAAAACTTAGAGATAACCCTAAAACAAACAAGATAATTCGCAAACTTTTAGACCAGCTAATCAAAACAATCAGGAAATAATGAAAAAAATAATACTAATAGTTGCCTTGTTCAGCACAACAACACTTTTTGCTCAAACGCAGAATGATAACTCGCTTGTTATTGATATAACAGCTATACAAAAAACTATTGAAAAGCAAAAACAGGAAATAGATGGATTAACCTCGAAAGTAAAAAGTCAGCAATCGACAATAACACAACAACAAAACATTGTCATCGACTTATCAAGTAAAGTCGACAGTTTAAGCAGCCTTATTGAAACAAACCGAAGCAACATCAATACAATAGCAGATAATTTAGGAACGAAAATCCAAGAAACAGGTCAACAAGCCGAAACCAGAATTTCGGAACTTGGTGGTGATGTAGAGAAAAACAGACTTTATTGGATTATTGCTTCTTTAGTAACTCTACTTCTTGGTGCAATGATGTATTTGTTCTTGGGTAAGCGAATAAAGTCAAGCCAAACAGATGTTGAAACTCAAATCAGAAACACCAAGAAATCTTTAGAAGAAGAAAGTTTGAAGCTTGATAACAAACTCATTGAAGTCCTAGAAACTCAATTAAAGGTTCAACAGGAAGAGTCCAAAAATCAACCAACAACAACTTCTGATAAAACAGACCATTCACTTGCCCTTAAAGTTGCTGATGAAATAGTGAGAATGCATAAAAATATTTCAAAAATGGACTCAAATATAAAAGGACTTAAACCTGTAGAAAAAGGAATTGAAAGGATTCAAGCCAATTTTGCAGCAAACGGGTACGAAATGATTAATCTGCTTAATCAAGAATATGATGAAAGAATTAATTGTGATGTTATTAATTTTACTACTGACGAGACTCTTCCAAAAGGAACAAGAATTATAAACGCAATTATCAAACCGCAAGTAAACTACAACGGAGTCCTAATTCAAAGGGCACAAGTTGATGTTTCACAAAATTAAATATTTAACAAAATGGCAAGAACAAAAATTGATTACGGCATTGACCTCGGCACAACAAATTCTGCAATTTCCAGAATGGAAAATGGCGAACCTTTAATAAAAAAAACAAATAAAGGCAAAGATACAATGGCATCTTGTGTTGCTTATAATAAGAAAGGAATCCTAGTAGGAGACCCAGCACACGCTGCTTATAGAAGTGAAAAAGAAAGGGCACTTTCTGAAGACTTTGAGAGCAACGCTTTTATTGAATTTAAAAGGACTATGGGTACTGATAAAAAGTATCCGAGCTCCTTTGCTGAAAAGGAATTAAGTTCTGAAGAGCTGTCGGCAGAAGTTTTAAAAACACTAAAGTCATTTATTACAGACGAAAATTTCTCATCTGTAGTAATTACTGTGCCCGCTGCTTTCAAAAACAATCAAATAGATGCGACTAGAAGGGCAGGTAAATTGGCGGGTTTTAGTCACATTGAAGTACTTCAAGAACCAGTCGCTGCATCAATGGCTTACGGCCTAGAGAGTAAAAGTAAAAACGGGTTTTGGTTAGTATTTGATTTTGGTGGTGGAACTTTTGACGCAGCTTTATTAAAAGTTGAAGATGGCATAATGAAAGTAATCGACACAGAAGGAGACAACTATTTAGGTGGAAAAAATTTAGATTTAGCAATTGTTGATGAATTGCTAATACCTCACATTCAAGAAAAGTTTGACATATCTAAACTTTTGTCAAATGAGAAGAAGAAGCAAAATTATAGAGAAGCCTTAAAATCTTATGCAGAAGAGTTAAAAAATGAATTGTCATTTCAACCAGAATACAATCTTTATAAAGAAGATAGATGTGGAATCGATGACGAAGGTGAAGAAATTGAAATTGATCTTACTGTAACACAAGAGCAACTTAAAAAAGTTCTAGCACCAATTTTTCAAAAAGCAATTGATTCTAGTCTGACTCTTTTGAAAAGAAAAAATCTCAAAGGCAGTTCTTTAGATTCTCTAATTTTAGTTGGTGGTCCTACATTGTCTCCAACATTGAGAGAAATGTTAGAAAAACAAATTTGCAAACCAGATACAAGTGTTGACCCAATGACTGTGGTTTCAAAAGGTGCTGCCCTTTATGCTTCAACGGTTGAATTGTCTGAACAAATAAAGGAGCAAACACGAGACAGAACAAAAATTCAGCTTGAAATTGGACACGAATCTTCGACAGTAGAAACCGAAGAATTTGTAACACTTAAAATTTTAGAAGATAAAACAGAAGGAGAAATTCCAGAAAAGGTTTTTGCCGAAATCAAAAGGAGCGATAATGCTTGGTCAAGCGGAAAAGTTGAAATCAACGCAATCGGTGAAGTAATAGATGTGCAATTGAACGAAGGGAAAACCAATGTTTTTGAAGTGACCCTTTATGATAACAAAGGTAACTTATTGGAAAGCGAGCCTAATACCTTTAATGTAATTCAAGGTTCAAAAATTGGTAACGCAACTCTTCCATATAATTGGGGAATTGAAATCAAACTTAAGTCAACAGGTAAAATTGTGTTTAAAGAAGTTCCAGGACTAGAAAAGAATAAATCTTTACCAGCGATTGGTACGAAAAACGGATTAAAAACTCAAAAGCAGATTCGCCCAGGAATGGATTCCGATTTTATCAAAATTCCTATTTACCAAGGCGAACACGGAGCGGACGGAACTAGATCTTTGTACAATGAACACGTTTATGATATTATTATCAGTGGCTCTGATTTACCGGCTTTATTACCAGAAAATTCTGACGTTGACTTAACTATAAGCATTGATAAATCACAACTTGTTTCTGTTCAGGCATACTTTCCATATTTAGACCATACTTCCGAAATTGAAGTTCCGACTGACACCGTTCAGTCAGTTGACACTAAATGGTTATCGAATGAAATAAAAAAGGCAAAAGGGGCGGTTTCGGAACTGAAAAGTGATGGCGACCATTCTGATGATGCGAAGCTGAAAAAAGCAGAGACAGAGTTAGAGAAAATTGAAAAGTCATTTGAAAACAACAAGAATGATGTTGACGGTAAGCAAGAAGTATTAACCAATCTGCGAAAGACACTTAAAACCATTGATGAACTTAATGAAACTACAGAATGGCCCAAGTTAGAAGCCGAATTGAAAGAAGAATATTATAGACTCGAAAAGGCTAACAAAGAACTTGGCAATGATAAGACTGCACAAGTGGTTAATCAAATTAAACACCAATTGGAAGAAGTAATCAAGGTTAAGGATGTGAAACTTGGAAATGTTTTATTAGATGAAATTAATAGCTTTTTCATCCAATTAACATTCATTTACCAATTGATTGGTTTTATAAGACAACATAATCAAAACTTTGGATCTTACAGATGGAGAGACCCAAATAAAGCGAGAACACTTTTAAATCAAGGGTTGCAAAAAATCGGTGAAAGTCCTGATGTTGATGAATTGCATCCGATTGTGATTGCAATAATAGATTGTTTATATCCTGAAGACAGACCAAGTGGTGATGATTCAGTATTAGTAGGATAAATTATGAATATCACAAATCACATATTATCTAATGGTCAAGTAATTGAAGACAAGTACACCGTAACTTTCTTTTTGAAAAAAGGAAGTTACGCAGAAACTTATCGAGTTAAAGACAAACAAAAGACAACCAAGCTTTTGAAACTCTTCTCATATTCTAAATTGCATAGAACTCAATTTGACCAAAGTGGTGATGTGCTAGAAATAGAAATTCTGAAAAAGTTGAAACACCCGAATATTGTCAAACTAAGTGACAGTGGTGAACTTCTTATAGAAAACCAAAAATACGCTTACGCCATTTTAGACTTTATAAGTGGTGAAACCCTTGCTGACAAAATGAAAAGGGAACAAACCTTTAATGCATATGAAGCAAAGGACATAATTCTTGGGGTGCTTAACGGTCTAAATTACTTACACAATCAACAAAACCCAATTATCCATAACGATGTAACCAATTTGAACGTGATGTTGGATTTATCTGGACAAGTATCAGTTCCCAAAATAATAGATTTTGGCTATGCAAGATTTTTGGTCCAATCAAATAAAGATTTTCAAAAAGATGCTCTTAATCCTTTCTATTCTGCCAACGAAACATTTAACAAAGTCTTTTCTGTTCAAAGTGATATATTCTCGGTAGGTGCTTTGTATTATCATTTATTAGTTGGACTACCGCCTTGGTTTGTGGAATTGTCCAAATTCAAATCTGATACAGTAAGATTAGAAGATGCAATTTTGAAGGAGCGAGAAAAACCCTTACAAGTTGTTAGTTCAAAATCCAAGATTGAAGCCAATACTTTCAACATCATTGCAAAAGCCTTACAACCTAATGCAGAGAATAGATTCAAGAACTTGAAAGAATTCATACAGGCTGTTAATGGTGAAATCGTAGTTGAAAATTCTGTTCTTGAAAAATCTGCACAATCAACTCAAACCTTGAAGACTGTAAAAAAAGGCGAAGGCTTCAAATCAATTGCTGGAATGCAAGCACTCAAAGACACCATCAAATTAGATGTTATTGACGCTTTGAATGAGAAAGAAAAGTATGCTGAATATGGATTAACAATTCCAAACGGAATGCTTTTATATGGCCCTCCAGGTTGCGGAAAAACATTCTTTGCAGAAAAGATGGCAGAAGAGATAGGGTTCAATTTTTATCAAATTAAACCTTCCGACATTCAAAGCAAATGGGTAAATGCTTCACAAGAGAATATTAAAAACCTTTTTGATGAAGCAAGAAAAAACGCCCCAAGTATCATTTTTATTGACGAATTAGATGCTTTAGTTCCGAACAGAGACAATTCAAGTGTCAACCATATGAATACAAGTGCTGTGAATGAATTTTTAGCACAAATGAATAATAGCGGTGATGACGGAGTTTTTATTGTAGGTGCGACAAATCGGCCAAACTCAATAGACCCAGCAATTTTACGAGCAGGGAGATTAGACAAACACGTTTATTTGCCACCACCAGACTTTGAAGCAAGGGAATTAATGTTCAAGCTCTATTTAGAGAAAAGACCAACCGATATAGGTTTAGACTATGCTGAACTAGCAAAGGCTACTGAAAACTATGTTTCAAGCGACATCAAATTTTTATGTGATGAAGCTTCAAGAATGGCATTGCGTTCTAAGTCAAGAATAACAAAAGAAATATTGATAGAAACTATAAAATCGAACAAACCTTCAATCTCTTTATCAGAACTAAACAGTTACATAGAAATCAGAGCAAAAATGGAAGGTCAACAATCAAATAATAACGAACGACCAAGAATTGGTTTTAAATAAAATAAACAGAAAAATTTATGGACACAATAACTTTTGACAAACTTTTGCTTAAAACAGCATTTTGCTGTATGGCAGCAGACGGCAATATTGATGATAGGGAAATTTTCCTTATAAAATCAATGTGCGAAGAATCTCCACTGTTTAACAATTTCAACTTTCAAGAAGAAATCAATTTGCTTGTTGGTAAAATAAACAGTGGCGGTAAATCCTTTATTCAATATTATTTTGACTTGCTAAAGCAATCTCAACTTAATGAAGAAGAAGAACTGACTTTGATTGATTTTGCAATACAAACAATCAATGCAGACGAACAAATTGAGTATTCAGAAATTAAGTTTTTCAAAAATATTCGACACCGTTTGAATGTAAGCGATGAAAAAATATTAGCTCGTTTCCCTGATATTGAACAGTATTTGGAAGACGACATAATAACTGACACTTTCCTTGACAAAATCACAAGCCAATATTTTGAAATTTCTGAGATACCGCAGTTTGACTTAATCAGTATTGCTGACAACAATAAACAAGATGAATAACGCCATTAAAATAGTATTAGCCATTTTATTTTTTCTATGTTTAGCAGATATGCCTTACGGTTTTTACCAGTTTGTAAGGTTCGCTGGGTTAATTGGCTTTGCAATATTAGCTTATCAAGCAAACCAACAAGGCAGACAAACAGAAATGATTATTTACGGTGGACTTGCTTTGTTATTCCAACCGTTTTTCAAAATCGCACTTGGCAGACAAATGTGGAATATAGTTGACGTAGTTGTGGGCATAGGACTTTTAATATCAATATTTATGAAACCAAAGGAAAGCCCACGCTAAAAGCAAGCACATTTGCAATTCGCACAAGCCAACGCACAGACCAAAAATTGCAAAAGAGCTTGCTTTGCCAACGCAGACAAAATTGTTTTTAAAAAATTTACCAACGCTTCAAAAAAAATAAAAATACACCGACACACAGCCCAACAAACACAGCAGACAATGACACGAAAACTCAATATTGACAAGGCTTGCAACGGCACGGTGGACAGAAGGCCAGCAGGTAACAGCGGTTTTGCAAAAAAGCGGGTTCAGTGGTTAATTGAACATTCTACCTCGCATCAACTTTTGTGGTATGTTGACAGTTTTGTGCTCCGAAATCCGCTTCTTCGCAAAGCCGCAAAACGTTGGCAGCAACCCTCATGACGATACCACAACATAGACATAGCATCATTTTGACAGTTGTAATTTTGTTTGCATTCGCAAACAAAACTTTTTCACAACGTATTACAATAAACTCGAGTGTTGACACCACAGACCAAGACATAAAAGCTGTAACAACCCTTTGGACAAATTACCTAAAATCAAACCCGAACAAGAACAACATAAAAGATAGTCCATTTTGGGCAGATACCGAGAAAAAGAAATTTCCAAAAGTTGACCAACTACTCAATGCCATCAATTCGGATTATCCAACATATTCAATGGGAAATCCGACAATTTTGTATGTAAAACCCAAAAACGATTTTTTTGAAATCAAAACTTTGTATAGCTGGAAAGACAGTTTAGAAAGTGTTTATGTTTTATGTATCACTTCTGTTTTTGCGAAAAAAGAAAATGAGCAATACAAACTTTACAATGCCCTAACTGTAAATAGCAACAATTGGAAAACAGAAAAACTTGGAAACGTAACATTTCATTTTCCATACTCACATACGTTTGACAAGAACGAAGCAAATAAATTATTGCAATCTATTGACGACCTGACAAAACAATGGAATTTACAAACTATTCCTATTGACTATTATTTTGCAGACACCTACGAAGAAGTTTTGCATTTACGAGGGCTTGACTATTCTATTGTAATGGGTAATAAAGACAAACCAAGTGGTATGTCTGACTTAGACACAAAAACAGTTTTTGCAGGCGGTCTTGGCGAAAATTATTTTCACGAAGTAGTTCACATTTATTTGAACAACCTTTTTCCTAAATCTCCACTAGTTGAAGGATTGGCAGTTTTCTATGGCGGTTCTATGGGACACGACTTAAAATGGCATTTAACAAGATTAAATGACTACCTAAACCAACACCCCGAAATAAAACTGAATGACTTTGAAAAGTTTTGGTATATGGACAACTTTACTAATCCAAACAGCACAATTCAAGGGTTACTTTGCTACATCGCATTTAAAAACGGTGGGCTTAACAAATTAAAAAAACTAATGTCGCACGAAGATATTTATGCGACCATTGAAAAAGAATTTGGAGTTAAAAAAGAAGGATTAAACGAATTTTTACGAAAACAAATAAACGCAAACAAAAATTAACAACAGAAAAATGCAGCTACCAACAACAACCCAAATGGCTAGCACCGAAACATTATAAGCAAACCCTGAAAATGGCAATCAAGCGACAAATAATTTTTATGTTTTTTTTATTTCATACAAGTCTGTTGTGTGGACAAAACTATGTGGACTATCATAGAACTTTTAATCGAATTGATAAAAATATTCTATCAAATAATTATAGAGAAGCCATTAAACAACTTGACAGTATTTATTCAAAATTTGATTTTATTTATGCCAAACACTGTTTTAAAGCACTCCAAATATGCGTTTCTGCAAATGACAGTATTAAAGCTGATAAGTGGTTAGAAAAATCTTTCAAACAAGGAATTCCTATTTGGATTATCAGAATCAACGAAATAACAAATAAATCCTTATCATACTCTACAACACAAAAGACTTTGAATAGTTTTGATAGCCTACATTCCATTTACAATGCCTCTATTAATACTAAACTACGTGAAAAAATAGACAGTATATTAATTATTGACCAAAAATTTACCCAAAAAATGAATACTGGATTTGTTCTCTTTAAACCAATTTTTTGGCTACAATGGGGAGCACATAATAAGCGTCAACTTAAGCTGCTTAAAAAAATCATAGAAACTTATGGATATCCAGAAGAAAGATTAATTGGGTTATCCACTATTCAAGATTCTGCTGCATTTGCAAGAACCTTCACATTTTGGGGACCTTCGGAACTTAGGGATTCTAAAGTGCAAATTATGCTTCAACATTGTTATTCTACTTGGCATACAATTGATATAGACTTTAAAGATGCCTTGTTTAAGAATTTATGTGATGGAAATATTCCTGCTTTCCAATTCGCATTAATCATTGACTTTATGTTCCCTGACAAACCAAAATATATGAAAGAAAACTATTTTAAAGGAAATAGAGATTTAAAATTGGAAAATATTGAAAAAATGAATGAAAGCCGAAATTCGATAGGGCTACCTAATATAGAACAAGAAAAAAGAAATATTTTAATTAATATAGAAAGAAGAAAAAACAAAAAAGCAAATTCTGAAATAATGCTTGAAACTTAAAAGGGCAGCTGCCAACATCGTATTGGCAATAGTGGGGCTGACAGTTGTAAACTCAACATTTGTGCTTCTATCGGGCATTT
>JAIXKT010000017.1 GCA_026932145.1 Bacteroidia bacterium | reverse complement strand
TAGCCCTGCCGCAGGCGCAACACAGGGCTACATACGCCTACTTGCATACCGTTATAGCCAATGCTAAAAAGACACCGTAACATGACAACAGACAAAGTAATAAAGACTGAAATATGCCAATGAACGAACAGGAGACCCGTTATCACTTAATAGACCCAGTATTAAGTGCTAAAGGGTATGACGATATAACAAAGCTTAAATGCGAAACACCTGCTCCTGTTGAGCCGACTGGACCGAAAGGACGTAGAAAAAAAGGTTCAGGACGGACGGACTATTTGCTTTGTGTGAAGGCTGGCACAATGCCTAAACCTTTGCCTGTTGCTGTATTGGAAGCAAAGAAAGAAGATGAAGACCCATTGAAGGGTATGCAGCAAGCAAAGAAATATTCGGAGTGCGAAAGATTTGAAGTGAAATATGTTTTTGCCAGCAACGGACATCTTTATGGCGAGTATGACCACTTCACCAAAATGCAAGCGGGGACTTTTCCACTGAAAGACTTTATTACACATGACGACCTTACAGCCCGATATGCAAAAGACACAGGCATAGACCTTGGCACACCCGAAGCACAGATTTTATTCATGCCCGACAGTCCGCCATGGAACAGATACCGCTACTATCAGGATGCTGCTATTCGTGCGGCTTTTGAAAAAATAATTCTGCAAATCCAAAATGGTAAAGACCCAAGAGTGTTGCTTTCATTGGCGACAGGTGCAGGGAAAACCATTATCGCCACAAACCTTCTTTGGCGACTGAATGAAGCAGGACAACTACCAAAACCTGCCTTGTTCCTATGCGACAGAGACGAATTGCGGACACAAGCCTATGAAAAACTAAGTGCTGCCTTTGACGACAATGTGCGGATAGTAAAAACCGAAAAAGGCGAAAACGCTGCAAAGAATGCCCGCATTCATATTGCCACCTATCAAACATTGGGTTTAGATGATGAAACACCAGATGACAAAATTGCAAGTTTTCTTTCTGAACATTATCCTGAAAACTCTTTCAGCATTATCATCATTGATGAGTGCCACCGTTCCGCTTGGGGCAAGTGGAGTGAAGTATTGAAACGCAATCCCAAAGCCATTCATTTAGGATTGACTGCCACACCACGAAAACTGGTATCAAGAAAAGAACTGCCACCGGAGGAAATGGAAATTTCCGCCAACAACTTCAATTACTTTGGCGAGCCTGTTTACGAATACACTTTAGCACAAGCACAGGAAGACGGTTATCTGGCTGCTTGCGAAATTGTAAAACGCAAAGCCGACATTGACAACCGTGTATTTACCAAACAGGAAATACTGGCAGCAAAAGTCACTAACATCAAAACAGGACAGCCATTAACAGAAGCCGACCTGACCAAAGACACTTATACAGGAAAAGATTTTGATGATGAGGTTTTCATTGAAATGCGAACCCCTGCCATGTGTGCCGACTTGTTTCAGCAGTTGATTGAAAACGGTGGACCCGAACAGAAAGTAATCATCTTCTGTAACCGTGAAATTCATGCTGACCGAGTGGTGATGTACATGAATAATCTTTACAGCAAATGGTGCAAAGAAAATAATCAGGTTATCAAAGACGATTATGCTTTTAAATGCATGGGCGGCACTAACAACGGTGCTGACAAAATAGAACCCATGCGAGGTTCAGGGCAAAGAGCATTTATTGCCTGCACGGTGGACTTGCTGGAAGCAGGTGTGGACATAGAACGGCTGAATGCCGTGGTGTTTTTCCGCTATCTGAAATCTGCCATTAAGTTTTACCAAATGGTGGGGCGTGGTACACGCATACACGAAGAAACCGAGAAATACAAATTTTGGCTTTACGATTACACAGGTGTTACGGACCTGTTCGGAACGGAATTTATCTCCAAGCCACGCAAACCAAAAGACGGTGGTGGCAATGGCGGAGGCGGTGATGATGGAGGCGACACAGGCGGTGGCGGTGGCGAAGCACCTGCCATTGGCGAAGTGCGTGGACATGCCGTAAAAATTACTCCGCAAGGGCGGTTTATATTGGGCAGCCGTGACGGGAAAGAAATTGCTATACCTGTTGACGAATACCGCAAAGAAATTATTCAGCGAGTATTGAGCGAAGCACATAACCTTGACGAGTTCCGACAACTTTGGATTGAAACACAAAAACGGAAATCATTAATCAATCATATTCTGGAAGCCAACTTTTCACCCGAAGTGATAAAGGAAATTGACAAGATGAACGATTACGATATGTTTGACTTTTTCGGGCATTTGGGCTACAAAGCCAAAGCACTGAAACGCACAGAAAGAGGTTCCCATTACATAGCCGAAAACCAAACTTGGTTTGATGGCATTGATAAAAATGCAGCTACAGTGCTGAAAGCATTTGGCTACCAGTTTTCATTAGACGGTACAGACTCTTTGGAAACACCTGCCCTATGGCAAGTACCCGAAATAAAAGCCGCAGGAGGCATTAACGCTTTGAGAATATTGGGTACTCCCAATGATGTAATTATGGACGCTAAAGGAAGATTATTTAGAGCATGAACACAATTAAATTAGGCGATATAGCGAAACTTATATCAAAAGGTACTACTCCAACTTCTGTCGGACTAACATTTGCTCCAACAGGCTTACCTTTCTTGAGGGGGGAAGATATTCAAGGAAATGCCGTTGATTTTTCAAAAGTTAGAATGTTCATTTCTGAAAGTTCAAGTTCAAAACTTAGTAGGTCTGAATTGCAAAAAGGTGATGTACTAATAACAATTGCTGGTACTATTGGTAGAGTTGGATATATTGACAAAGATGTTAAAGCTAACTGCAATCAAGCTGTTGCTTTTGTAAGGCTTAATTTAGATGAAGTTGACCCATTGTGGCTGTGTTTCACTCTTCAGTCTAAAAAATATCAACAATACTTTTTAGATTTTATAGTAGGAGGTGCAATTCCAAACATTAATCTACACCAAATCTCATCAATTGAAATACCGGATATTCCAATTGAACAGCAAAGAATTATTGCGAAGAATATTACAGCACAACTTCTTGAAATAGAAAAAATTAAAACGGCAATAAATTCTTCATTAAATGACTTGGCAATTCTAAATGAAAGAGTATTTGAGCAGTCCCACAACCTTTAAAAGAATTTTGAATTGAAAGCAAAAAGAGGAAATAATAAATCAAAAAAAGTAATAGGCTCTACACAGTCTTTGTCATCGTATGTAAAGTCTATATGTGATGTAATGCGTAGAAGCAACTGTGCCAGTGCATTGCAATATGTACCCGAACTCACCTGGATTTTGTTTTTACGCATATTGGATGCACAGGAACAAAAAGGACGGGAAGAAGCCGAAGCATTGGGCAATAGCTACATGCCTGCCTTGGTAAGTCCTTTCCGTTGGCAAGATTGGGCAGCACCTTATAGCGATAAACCCGACCACCCCAAAACATCAGACGGAAAACCACAAGGCTGGAAACGGCAGGAACTTTTCGCCAAAGGCGACAAGAAACTGTTTGATTTCATCAACAATGAATTATTGCCCCACCTGCACGGCTTGGATATTGACAAAACAACGGAGCAACCCAACCCACACGCCACACCCAAGCAACGCATCATCGGTCGCATCATGACAGCCGTTGAACGGGTTCGGGTGGACAGCGAAACCAATCTGCGGGATATTTTGGATAAAGTACATCAACTGCATACAGACAATGTGGACGACACGCATTTTTTCACCTTGTCGCAAGTGTATGAAGATTTACTCCTGAAAATGGGTGAAAAGAACAGCGATGGCGGACAGTTTTTTACACCCCGTGAAGTTATCCGAGCAATGGTGCTAACGGTAAACCCCGAAGCGGGCAAAACCATTTTTGACCCCTGTTGCGGAACTGGCGGATTTTTGGCAGTGGCTTATGAATTTCTCAATCAGAAATTCGGGAAGCAAATTTCGAGTACCGACATAGATACGCTGAAACATGATACATTTTTTGGCAAGGAAAAAGAGAACTTGGTATTCCCTATTGCCTTGGCAAACCTTGTGCTCCATGGCATTGACCAACCTAACATTTGGCACGGTAACACCTTAACCAATCGGGCTACTTATGGGGCATTATTTGAAAATGCACCTTCAACTTTTGACTATATTTTTACCAATCCACCTTTTGGAGGCAAAGAAGGGAAAGACGCACAAAAAAGATATGCGTTTGAGACAAGCTCAACGCAGGTGCTTTTCATGCAAGACATCATTGCTCAATTATCAAAAGACGGTACTTGTGCAATCGTATTGGATGAAGGTCTGTTGTTCCGCACCAATGAAAGTTCATTCGTTGAAACTAAACGCAAACTGGTTGACGAGTGCAATGTTTGGGCAATCATCAGTATGCCGGGCGGAGTTTTCTCCACAGCAGGTGCAGGCGTTAAAACTAATTTGGTGTTTTTCACCAAAGGCAAAAAGACAGAAAAGATTTGGTACTACGACCTTACACAGGTGAAAGTCGGCAAGAAAACCCCGATGACACTGGCACATTTTGGCTATGACAAAGACGGCAACATCATTGACGACAGTAAACTCCCTGCGACACTTACAAGCGAATGGCTGGAAGATGAAAATGTAAAAGACGAGCCATTCCCGACCTATGCAAAAATGTTAGCGACCAAAGGAGAAAGCCGCTACTCATGGTCAGTGGACTTTGCAGCACGCAGAGCCGAAGCATGGGAAATGATGCAACCTTACAAGGAGAGAGTAGCCGAACTGAGAGAAGAAAACATTCCGCTAAAAGAGCAACTGAAAGTTCACAAGAAAGAGAAAAAAGACAAAGAAGAAATTGAAGCACTGGAAGAAAAAATCAGTGCCATTGAAAAAGAAATCAAAGAACAGGAAGCCATCATTTCTGACATTGACGCCAAAGTGTTTGACCTGAAAGCTGTAAATCCCAATGCAGTTGTAAAGGTGGACACACGGACAACCATAGAAGTAATTGAGAACATTGAAACACAAAGCAAAATAGTAAAAGACGCTATGAGCAAATTGAAAATGCTACTTAACCAGACAGTAAAAACCGAGACAACATGACAAGAAGCACTGGCTATAACATATAGGGATTAAACGAAGCTATGCTTTGATTTAATCCTGT
>JAIXKT010000016.1 GCA_026932145.1 Bacteroidia bacterium | reverse complement strand
GTTTTTTTGTAAAGATACGAAATATATGCGTCATAACATATCTAACCTAACACTAGTTCATTTTTTTTGACATGGCTTTTGCGAGCTACTTTTACCTTTGTCCCAAAATGCTTTGTGGCATATTTAAGCACTGTGTTGTATTTAATATCCTTGTTAAACTCATTGGCTATCCATTCCTTGAGTTCAATATACCCTGCCAGTCCATTTTTAGGGTCATGCAGTTTCTCTTCCATTTTTTTATGCTCTTCCTTGGTGAACACTGATGGCTTTCCTGCTTTCCCTTTCCTACCATTATGTAGCAAGGTGTCCATACCTCCTTTTTTGTAGGCAGTGCGCCAATTGTGGATGCTTTGACTGCTGGCACCAATGGTATCCATCAACTCACGTTTAGAAATACCTTTACTGCCCGCCTCTTTCATCGCTACCAACATTTTGATGCGAGGTTGCATCATTAAAGACGATGATTTTAATGATTTTCTCAACTCAGTCAAACTTTCTGATACAGGAATATATAATGCAAATGACATAATGATTTATATTAAAGACCAAAAATAAAATAAAAAATCCAATATGCAAAATATTGGTCTTGTTTATTTTTCACTATCGTATAAACCATGTGATATTAAATACTTTAACAATCTTTACACCATTTTTAAACAACCTCTAATATAAAGTCTATAGTAATGGTGGTTGGTATTGATTTGTATCAAAATTAAGCGGGACGTGAACAGTACGTTTTTGAATCTGCCGGCTAAGATGTTGATATAAAGGCACTAATTCTGGGTTCTTTGCTGATAATAAGTTGATATGATGCTGAATTGTAGCTATATCGTTTCTTTTGGCAGGGCCTGTTTGTGCTTGTGCCGGTGTTAAGTTAGATAGTTTTTCAACTACCTGCTGCATCAATGGTAAGTACAGTTGATAAGAATGGATCGTTGAAGATACAATTTCTTGGGCTATCCATGCCATTAGGTTCACAAAGTTTGAAGTCCACACAGCACCTAGGTGAATTACCGCCCTATCTGCCGAGCTAACCCAGAGAGGGTTAGATACCAACTGCTGTGCAAAGTGCATGATTATCTCTAAAGACAACGCTGATGCTTCTATCAAAACGGGAATAGTTGACCATTCAGGCTGAAAATCAACCGAAAACGTTTGAAGTGGATAAACGACACCGGCCTTTGGGGTGTATTTTAGTAGTTCTTCGAGGGGAAAAGCTCCAGATGTATGGGCAATTGTGGGTTTAGTGGTTTTTAAAGATACAGAATGAGTAACTTCCGGAATAGCGTTATCCGGCACACATAAAATAACCAAATCTAACCCATCTTGAAGCTGGTTAATAGAGTTAATAAACTGAATATCAGGGAATTTATTTTGGTATCCGGTGATTTTTTCGGTGTTTCTAACAACAACTTGCTGGGGCAAAAATCCAGATTCCGTTAATTTATGAACAATAGCTTGCCCCACATTTCCAAAGCCTATACAAGCCCAACGCACGCTGTATTAGAACTTTAAGATTTGTTTGATAACGCGAGACCGTTCTCGGCTACTGATAGCTTCTCTGCCATTATTCAGAATTACCTTGTATCGGTTACCAAACCAAACTACTAACTCCTTAATTTGTGCTACATTCACAATACAAGATCGAGATATGCGTAAAAACTGCTTAGGAGGAAGCCGTTTTTCAAAGTGCTCTAAGGTCTGGTTGAGTAGATAACGTTTTTCTTTTGAGTAGATATAGGTTTCTCCCTCCTCAACCTCAATGGTAAAGATGTCAGAAAAATCTATCAACTTAATTTTATCAGCTACAGGAATTGGGATTTTGTTTAGATCCATGTAGTTAATATCTGTGAGTTGGGTATCTACTTCTACATCCGGCATCGGTATAGGCACAGAGCGATTTTTTACCCGTTCAAGGCAGGTTTTTAGTCGTTCTTTATCAATTGGTTTTAGCAAATAATCAGCAGCATCTATTTCAAAGGCTGCGATGGCGTGTTCATTATGAGCAGTAGTAAAAATGACCTTTGTGCCTAATTCAGAGGCTCTACGGGCTACTTCAAGGCCGTTCATGCCGGGCATTTCAATATCCAAAAAAGCTATATCCGGCCTTTCTAACTCAATACTTTGAAGTGCATCTAATCCGTTTTCTACAGAACTCACCACAACCACGTCAGTATTTTCTATCTGTTTTAACAACCTCAAAACCCGATTTCTGGCAGCAGCCTCATCATCAGCAATAATAGCTCTCAAACTCATAATTGATTAATATATATTCCAAACGTAAAGTTACAAAACCTTACTTTGGTAGCAAGGATAAAAAAGAACCAATGGTAAGCAGAATATAACCAATCAAACTGGCAATGACAGAATGTAGCATAATTTATTAACAAATCAGCGTTTTATGAAATAACAGAATTGGGGCTGTAGTTCAGAAAGTATGAAAGATATGGTTTCGTTGATGAAGCATTATTAGACATTATGAACAGAATATTTTTTAGGAAAATTTAAAAATAACTATTGATAATCATGTAGTTAGTTGATTACATATAAAGTTTTCGTCCCTAAACTCTAATTTATAACAAAGGAAAGTTCAAAAACTTTCCAAACCTTCTCCATAAACATATTCTTTCATAATTCTTTCTACATCATGCAGTTGTAGTGGAAACCATTCTTCCCTTCCCAGTTTGTACAACAATAGACGTTCTTTTACCGAAAGTGTGCCATCTACAATAAAACCAAAAATCAACAGCCTTGCCAAGACATAATTTTCAGCGTCATTGTTGCCAAAAATGCGGTCAAGGTGTACCTTCTCATTCATTTTTAGTGTAATACCCGGGAGTTTTATAGAAACCTCTTTCATAAAAGCATAGAGAGCGAAGTTGTAAGCTCTCTTTTCCTGTGCGATGTAATTGACTAAGGAAGGAATCTTGCTTCTTACACTTTCTAACTCGGCTGTTGAAAATCCGCGTAAAAATTGTTTGGATGCAGCGGTCGAAACCAATCTTATCTTTGCCTCTTTCATTACTTTATGGCTAGCCCACGCATCCCAAAAAGCATATACGGGCACACCTACCAAATCCATAAAGATACGCAATGCATATCTGCCAAGAATCCTTCTGACGATTAACTTTATAACCAGATTGGATAGAAGAGATTCTAATTTGGTAAAAAGAAAGAGCAACCAATACGATATTTTAGGTAATCCCACATAAGGGTTAATGCCTAATGTCAGCATATGTTTGTCCGAAATCTCCAAACCAGCTTCGGTCAATAATTGAATTTGTTCTTTATAATCATCATGCTCCGGCGGCGGATATTGATAAATTTCACATATCTGCTTAACCGCCCGCATATTCAACACATTCAATATCCATATTTCAGGAAACACCATGATAATAGCATAAACCGAATTATAAACTTCAAAATCGAGCCGGTAACCCATTATGCTTATTTGTTGTGCTTTAAAAAAATCGGAAAAATGAAAGGGAAGGATTACCAATAGCACAAAAACAGCTCCGGTAAGAGCAGACAAGAAATAGGTTTTTCTTTTTAACTTCTTTAGTTTTTCTTTCTCTTCTTTTGTGAGGATATGTCCCGAAATTTCGATAGGTTTAATATGCGACAAATTTTTTGTCAAATATCTGTTACCTATCCTGACCGGTAAGCTGTCGTTAGATGTTGTTTCTATTTTATCCATTATTGAATTAGAGCAGTAAAATTATAAAATGCAAGTAGAAATAAGCCCAACTATTTGCTACGAAATTACCTAAGAGGTTGTTTAAAATTTATTTTTTTATTCTGTTAAGCATAATTCTAATCATAGCTAAGTGCACAAAGCTTGTACTGCATTCGGGGTGGAATTCATAGTCATTAACTGATGTTACGCAACATTAAGTAGTATTTTTAAGACTTGGTGTTAATAAATGCTGTAATTCTTCCTTTGCTTTTCGTAGTGCTACTATGTTCAAATAATTTTTCAGTGCAAAATGACTTTTGTTTTTTCTTACTTTCAGTAATTCAAACCGATTAAACGCTGTCAGCGAAGCAATGAAATGACTTTTTTGTGTTGTTATTGTGCGTGTAGGTGATTTGGCAAACGAAGCATTGCTCTTGATGGATTTGTGATACTCTTCTACTTTCCATCGTTTGTGATAGATTGCAGTGATTTGCTCGTATGACAAATTTAAGTCGTTAGAAGCCAGATAGAGCGCAGCAGTATCATTCTCGTTTGTGAAAATTTGGCATGCAATGAGAATTGGGAAATCCAACTGCTCAACCCACACCACCGCAGTGCGCCCTTCCGGCTTCAGGGACTTAATACTTGTGTAACGACCGTTTTGCTTATCATCCAGTGTCAAGGCAACTTTCCGATTTGACTTGAGAGCAAAAATAAATTTCCCGTTGTGTTTTTGAGCAATGAATTTCATGTTCTCGCTGTTGCCGAACCAACTATCTGAAAGTACATATTCAAAATCTAAATTCCAAAAAGCATGGTTCACCATTTTTCGAAACAGTTCATTTTTTCCAATGCGGCTTTTTCTCACCTGCTTGCCTTTTGCATTCACTGTTTTAATTGGCTTGGTAATAAATTCTACTCCCGCTGGAACACTCATCTCATTGCTGTGATACAATGCAGTGAGCATAGCAACTCCTTTTACATTTCTTCTACTGGCGTGATCAAAATGCCAGCAGATTAATTCGTTTTCATCCGTGTATGGTTTGCCTTCTATGGTTTCATCTATGATTAGAACGGCATCCTTGCTCCTGATTTCATAGCAAAGTGGTTTGGCGCGCTTCCATAAATATTCTTCATTCAAATTTCCACTCGATAAAAGTCGTGTGAATCTATCATGGCTGAGGCTGCCTTCCATCAGTAAAGATATTCCCGTGCAGGTTACTTGTCCCTGATATATCATCAGAGATTGTTGGTATAGGTCGGCTATGTTTTCAACATTCATACAGCTAAATTAATGATATCCTTGCGTAACATCAGTGAATCATATAAAGTCTAATATTTTTGTAATTGGTATTTTACTTAAACTAACCTATTTATTGAACTTTATATTCACCCAAAAATGTTTGCTATTTTACGATAAGGTTTATGTTTGCCGAATAATTATGACGTGGTTTAAATCTTGGTTTGACTCTCCATACTACCGGTTACTATATGAACACCGGAGCGATCAGGAAGCTGAAAGGTTCTTGCAAAACCTTTTGAATAAGGAAATTATACCTCCATGGTCTGAGATTTTAGATGTGGGTTGCGGCTATGGCCGTCATGCTTGTTGGTTAGCCCAGCAGAACTTTACCGTAATGGGAATAGACTTATCCCCTGAACGCATTGCCGAAGCCACAGCAAAAGCCCAAAAACTAACGCATCCACCTAAATTTTGGGTTCAAGATATGCGCGAAATAAATTATCATAACCAATTTGATGTTGTGCTAAACTTATTTACTAGCTTTGGATATTTTTCGGATATTATTGAAAATCAAAATGTTTTGTCTAAGTTTCATAAAGCCTTAAAGCCTACCGGAACTCTAATTCTGGACTATCTGAATGCAAATACTGTTTCGGAAGAGCCTGAACCCGTTCAAAAACAGATAAATGGAGTGTTGTTTACCATTCAAAAAAAACGCTATTCAACTTATGTAGAAAAAAAAATATCTATTCAGGATGCCAATCAGGAATCCCATGAATTTACCGAAAAAGTTACATTATTTGAGGCCGATAAACTTACCGATATGCTATTAAACGCTGGTTTTCAGAACATTTCAAAATATGGCGATTATGAACTAAACGATTGGGCTGCTAATTCTCCCCGAAGTATTATGGTTGCCAGAAATAGATAAAAATCAAATAACCCCTTGAAATATTTGACATAACACGATGGTTTAGAGCCTTCCCAGAATAGATTCTATTTACAGAAAGACAATAAATTCTGTTTTTAGTTATATTTCGGGAAAAAATTATGCACTTTTTGAGATTGGCTTTTGGGTTCAAGAAAATGCTCTTTTTGAGCGTTCTTTGTTGGCTTACAACAAAAGTTTTTGCTCAAACGGCAATTTCTTGGAATATTCAGGTAGCTCCTGAAAACATTGCTATTCTTCAAAATTGGAATAATTCTCAAAAAACAGCCCAGTTCCCAATCCTACGGCAAGCTAACTGCATTTTATTAAAGCCTGAAAGTAAGCCAGATGATTCAGCGTTAGCTGTATGGGCTACCCTTAACTTTCCGCAACCTATATCCATAACACAATTATACCAAACTAAGTTATTTAAGCATATAGAGCCAAACTATACCCGAAAAATTGATAAATTCTCTAATGATCCGGCTCTTTCCGGAGAACCTGCTTGGCATCACCAGCGAGTGCACAGTTTTGAGGCTTGGGATATTACCACCGGCGACTCCGCTATCATCGTTGGTATCATTGACACCGGAATAGATTATTATCATCCAGAATTTTCTAAGCAATTTTATATCAATTCCTTAGAAGATTTAAACCAAAATGGGCAACTTGACAGCACCGATTTTAATGGCATCGATGATGACCATAACGGCTTTATTGATGATGTTATTGGCTACAATTTTGCAGAACTACCAATACTACCTTCGGGAGGAAACCATTCGATTTCAAGAGGAAATGTGTATGATGACAACCAACATGGAACTATCGTTGGGGGGCTTTTAGCAGCAAAATCAGATAACGGTATTGGCGGATGCGGAATAGCTCCTAACGTTAAGCTACTAATAGTGAGAGCTTTTAACTCTTCCGGTACAGGAGAAGATAGGGATATTGCTCAGGCAATTATTTACGCTGCTGATAGAGGTGCACGAATCATCAATTGTAGCTTTGGAGATGTGTATCCTTCGTTGCTTATGCACGCAGCTATTCGGTATGCCTACCAAAAAGGCTGCATTATTATTGCAAGTGCCGGTAACGGAACGGGCGATCAACGGCATTTTCCATCTGATTTCCAAGAGGTTATTTCAGTTTCTGCTTCGTCTTATGATGCGCAGGCTGGCCGTGAGTATCTTTGGCCAGTAAGTAGTTTTGGAAATCATGTTGCTTTATGTGCGCCGGGGAGCAGTGTTTTTGCACCTACTCGGTCGGATACATTAGGCAATGCTGCATTTGGTTTTTTTTCTGGAACAAGTATAGCTGCCCCCATCGTAAGTGGTGCTGCCGCATTGTGCCTAAGCAAAATCCCAACACTAACTCCTGACCAAATGCGCGGACGGCTTACCGCTACCTGTGATGACATCGGCCCTATCGGCTGGGACTACTACACAGGTGCAGGACGCGTAAATACCTTTCGCGCCCTAAATCTTATCGGAAACCCAATCGTTAAAATCCATAACCTAAAGCCAGACCAAGGACTCAACCAAACACAAATCCCGATTGTGGCTACTGCCGTACACCCGCTATTCCAAAGTTTTTCCATAGATTACCATTTAGGAAGAGATGAAAGCAACCAAATATGGATAAATGTTTTGGATAAACAATTTAAGCAGGTTCTACAAGATACGGTTACTTGGTGGGATATTTCAAACATTCCATCTGGAGAAATTACCTTGCGGCTACGTGTTTTCCTGAGAAACCAACAAACAGATGAGGTAAAAATACGGTTGTACAAAGACACTACTGCCGCTATCACTTCCGTGTTATATGCAACACCGGTTTGGGACGATAACCAGCGCAAAATCCTTGTTACCTTTAAACACGCTGAAGTTTGTACTACCCGCTTGATTTATCAATATTCTGGAGCAGCAGCCTGCACTCTCACTTATGACCGCATAACCAGAAACGGACATTTCTTGATAAACCCGGAAATCACACAACCTGCCGAAATCCAATGGTGGCTTGAACTTACCAGCACAAGCAGCTTAAAATCAACTACTAACATACAAAAAACATGGCTTATCCCCGAAATCATACCTTCCAGCGAACGCATATTTAAACCCAAAAATTATGGAATCCCATTAGCTTACACACTACCATTCCTAACTGATTTTAACCAAAATAACCTTCCTGAAATAGTTTCCAGCAGATTTCAGTTTGATGCTAATGACGGTCGGGTTAAATTCTGGGAGTTTAACGGAATCAAGTTTCTGCTAAAAGATTCCGTTTCAATACCGGAATTGCTTATCCCTAAGGATACGGCTGATATTACCGGCGATTTTTTGCCTGAACTTTTAGCTAATAAAAACGATTCTATTGTACTACTTACCGGCACTCCGTTTCCCAATAAGTCTTTGAATCTCGGCACAATAGAAAGAGGTTATCCCGCACGGTTTGCTGATACAGATAATGACTCCAACGTAGAAATAATCGCCAAAGATTTTCGAAATTATTTCATTTTGGAGAAAAACGGCTCTACCTTTCAGCGCACAGCAACACTTCCAGATTCCACAACAAACTATCTGGGTTCAACAGCTCCCAAAGCTTTGGTAGAAGACTTTGACCAAGACGGAAAAAGGGAAATTGTTACTGGCGATTTTGATGGTGATTTTCAAATCTATGAAAATACCGGAAACAATACCTATAAGTTAAACTTTATTCACGAAACAGGTTTGCAAAAATCTTCTGATTACCTATGTGCCGGAGATATGAACCATAACGGAAAGCCGGAATTTTTTGTAGCTACCCACACTTCTACCTTACGAGATGAACATAGTGAATATGAACCTCCTTACTGGAATCTCGAAATATGGGAAGCTACGGCAGACGACCAATATCAAAGAATTTGGCAGGATGCCTTATTTGATTTTCAGGACGAAACCGGCCCTGCCGCAACAATGGCAGACTTAACTGGAGACGGCTTTCCGGAACTCATTATCACAAACTTTCCCAAAACATATATTCTAAGTTTCCAAAATGGTAATTATCAGTGGATTTGGTTTTATTATGGCACATACAACCCAACTATTCTGTGTGGTGATGTAGATAAAAACGGCCTTGCAGAAGTATTGCTCGGCGTTAGTGATACTTCCTATTTTTTTGAATATCAGCCAAATGGATTATCCATTTCTGCAGTAGCGTTAAATGCCTCATTGGTTTCAGAAGATTCTGTACAATTAACATGGTCTGGATCTGGGTCAAGTAGTTATCAAATCTTATTGGCAAAATATACTGATGATTTTTTTCAAGGTATTAGCCCAATTTCTGGAAATTCTTTTGGAGTTGGAGGTTTAGAGAAAAACGAGCGTTATGTCTTTGTGGTTCGCAGTGTTCTTCCGGATACGGGTGCATTTTCTAATCTTGTGTTTATCCGCACACATGGGCAGGTGAACATCAGGCGTGCATACGTCAGCGGGGGTAGCCAAGTATCTGTACAGTTTAGCCAGCCTATACCCAACCCGGATTTACTACTGTCGGTTTTAAAACTCACACATAACACTGATTCACTGCCTATAACGGAAATATTTCCAACACCGGATTCCACTAAGTTACTCTTAAATACTGCCGATAATTGCCCACCAGGAAATTACAGTATTCAGGTTTTGATAAATTTACCCGGCCTTTGGATAGATACAACCCAAATCTATCAGTGGGTAGAAGTCAGCAAACAGCCCGCTTTGTTCCTAACTAATTGGGAAAAAACTGGAGATAATGAAGCAATATTGCATTTCAACAAGCCCGTCAATACTACGTCTGTTCATTTAGAAAGTTTTCAGGTTCAGCCATTTGGTTTTGTTCAAGATTTTGAGGTGAGTTCAGACCAGATTTGGTTAAGGTTACGAGGAATACGCTTAGGTGCAACAGGAATTCCGGTTTCAATAACCATTCGGGGGATAACTGGGCAAAATTTTGAGGCACAGCGGGATAGCTTAGGTGATGTAGCTACCTTTTGGGAAGCCGCAGCAGATTTTTCAGAAGTATATGCATTCCCAAATCCGTATAAGAAAAACTCTGTTTCAGAGGGAGTTACGATTTCCAATTTGCCTTCCTTCGCAGTTGTTCGTATCTATACTTTACAGGGAGAGCGTGTAAGACAGCTTGTAGAGCGCAATGCAGATGGCGGAACTTTTTGGGATTTAACAGACAACAACGGAAAAAGAGTTCGTCCCGGAATATTCTGGTTCGTTGCCGAAAACGATACCGGCCAGTTTATCGGCAAAATCGCCATATCAGAATAATTTTTTGTACTTTTAACACTTTAAACTAATGAAATTTCCTGATTTACACCGTATTACAGCACAATCGTTACAGACTGCCAAGCGGTTTCCTGCATCCATAATAGCAGCTTTTATGGGGTTTTGTTTATGTATTTTTTTATTCCATAAAGTTGGATGGTCAGGAAAGAACGAGGAAGATAAACTGTTAATGTTATTACTGCTTTCTAACGTAGCGATGGTATTTTCGGTATCTACATCTCTATGGGCAGAGCGTAGCCAATTTAAAATATGGCGTATCCCGATTCAATTTGTGTCATTATTGTTTGTTTATGCACTGTATTTCACCATCAGTTTTCCCATAGTAGAGGTAGATTTTTATCAAGTCGGGATGTATATGTTGGCAGCCCATTTTTTAATAGCGTTTTTACCTTTTTTAGGAAAATCTTCTACAACAAGCTTTTGGCAATATAACCGCATACTTTTTCAGCGGATTATTCAATCTGTACTTTTTTCGGGGACGCTCTTTATTGGAATTTCAGTTGCGTTACTTTCTATTGATAAGTTACTTCATGTGGATATGCCTGACAAAATCTATGGGGACTTATTGGCATTTATTACTTGCATCTTTAACACATGGTATTTTTTGGCCGGTATTCCACACGATTGGGAAGTTTTAGAACAAGATACAAACTACCCCTCCCTATTAAAACAATTTGTTCAGTTTGTGCTGCTTCCCTTAGTAGTTGTGTATTTGGGGATTTTATATCTTTATTTAGCTGAAATAATAATCACATTTTTGCTACCTTCTGGCTGGGTTGGTTGGTTGGTTTTGTGTTTTTCTATTGCAGGTATATTGGCGTTATTACTCATTTGGCCGATACAAAACAAACCTGAAAATAGCTGGATATTAGTATTTTCAAAATATTTTTATTTAGCATTATTTCCGTTAATTATACTATTATTTTTAGCTGCGTATGAACGTATTTATCAATACGGAGTAACTCCCAACCGATATTATTTAGTGGAATTAGCGATTTGGCTAACGGTTGTTACATTATATTTCACATTTTCTCGGGAGAAAAATATAGAACGGATTCCTCAGTCGCTGTTTGTAGCGGCTTTAATCAGCTTAATTGGGCCGGTTGGGGCAGTAGGTTGGTCTGTACGCAGCCAAAAAGACCGGTTCCAGAAAATATTAACCCAAAATAATGCTTTAAGTCAAGGTCGGTTTATTCCTGACAAAAACCGAGTTTGGAAAGACAATGACGGGGAACAATTACGCAGTATGCTCGATTTCTTTCGCCAAACCAATTCATTTGCAGAAATTCAACCATTTTTAGCTATTTCTATAGATTCTTTATTGCTGGCTACCGATTCTAAAAGAGGTTTATATCAAATTGTGAATAGTTTAGAAATATACTTGAGGGTAGGTTACAGCAATCAGGAAAATCGAGAAAAGATTTTTTATTGTAATTTTTTAGATAAAAATCCCAAATGGCGGTCTATTTCCGGGTATGACTATTGGATATCCACTAACTTTGGGCGTTATCAATCTAATACTGTGGAAATCACCGGTTTGGGTAGTTTTATTCCAGATTTCCAGCAGGCTAAAATTAAGTTTGTATCCTTAACAGGAGAAGAAGAAATAATTGACTTTAAGCCGGTTGTTAATACTTGTTACAAGCTAAAGCAGCAATATTCAGACACTTACACAGTTTCAGTAGATTCAACCAAAGTACTTTTAGATACTCCGAGCTTAACACTAATAGCTCTAACAAACTCCATAGAGGCTTTTTGGGATAAAGACAGCGTAAGTATAGATAGTTGGTATGGAGATATTTTGGTAAAAAAGCGCATAACAGCCGCGAAATCTCCCCCCAAAATAGAGAATACTAAATAAGTAGGATATTTTCAATTATCCAAAAACTGCCAATTTGTCAATAAAAGTTTTATCATTCATACTTAATTATGCCAAAATCAGTATATTTGGCATGATGTTATTATTTGGCATACTATTCGATAAGGAGAGATAAACTTTATAAACTATTATTCATAGAAATAAATTATGTCAGTAAAAATTCAACCATTAGCCGACCGCGTTGTGATTGAGGCCGCGTTGGCAGAAGAAAAAACCGCATCAGGGATTATCATTCCAGATACCGCAAAAGAACGCCCACAGCGCGGTATTGTTGTGGCCGTTGGCCCGGGTAAAAAAGATGAACCTACTACCGTAAAAGTAGGTCAAGTAGTATTATATGGCAAATATGCCGGTACAGAAATTCAAATTGAAGGTAAAGATTACCTCATTATGAAAGAATCAGATATATTCGCTATCGTTTAATTCAAATTTTATTAAAAAGATTATGCCTAAAAACATTCAATTCGACAGAGAAGCTCGCGAAAAATTAAAAGCGGGTGTTGATGCTTTATCAAACGCTGTAAAAGTTACCTTAGGCCCTAGGGGGCGTAATGTAGTTATTGACAAAAAATTTGGTGCTCCATTGATAACCAAAGACGGTGTTACCGTAGCTAAGGAAATCGAATTAAGAGATCCTATCGAAAATATGGGTGCACAGATGGTTAAAGAAGTGGCTTCCAAAACCGCAGACATCGCCGGTGATGGAACTACTACCGCAACTGTTTTAGCACAAGCTATTGTTCGTGAAGGACTTAAAAACGTAGCTGCCGGCTCAAACCCGATGGAACTAAAACGGGGCATTGATGAAGCCGTTGCTGTTGTGATAGACAACCTCAAAAAACTTTCCCGCCCTATCTCCGGAACCAAAGAAATAGAGCAAGTCGCCACTGTTTCAGCTAATGGAGACAGCGAAATCGGCAGCTTAATAGCTAAAGCTATGGATACTGTGGGTAAAGACGGTGTAATTACCGTTGAAGAAGCCAGAGGAACCGAAACAGAACTCAAAACCGTAGAAGGTATGCAGTTTGACCGCGGATACATATCCCCGTACTTCGTAACCAATTCGGATAACATGACCGTAGAACTCGAAGACCCTTACTTGCTGATTTATGACAAAAAAATATCCAGCATGAAGGAGCTTCTTCCCATCTTAGAAAAGCAAATTCAGACTGGCCGTCCATTATTGGTAATAGCAGAAGATATTGATGGCGAAGCACTTGCTACAATCGTAGTAAACAAATTACGTGGTTCTCTCAAAATAGCTGCTGTTAAAGCTCCCGGTTTTGGAGACCGCCGCAAGGCTATGTTAGAAGATATTGCTATCTTAACCGGTGGAACTGTTATCTCTGAAGATCGTGGTTATAAATTAGAAAATGCAACATTAGACTTCTTAGGACGTTGCTCCAAAGTTTCTATTGACAAAGACAACACTACTGTTGTTGGCGGAAAAGGAAATAGCGATGATATTAAAGCCCGTGTAAATCAAATTAAAGCACAAATTGAAGTTACTACCTCTGAGTATGACAAGGAAAAACTCAATGAGCGTTTGGCTAAACTTGCCGGTGGAGTTGCAGTACTCCATATTGGTGCGCCAACCGAAGTAGCTATGAAAGAGAAGAAAGCCCGCGTAGAAGATGCTTTACACGCTACCCGCGCTGCTGTGCAAGAAGGCATCATCCCCGGTGGTGGCGTAGCCTTTGTACGCACTATCGCTTCTATTGACAAGGGGCGTGGCGGAATTAACGACAATTTATTAAAAGGAGACGTAGGCATTGGAGTATCTATTGTACGCCGTTCCTTAGAAGAGCCTCTTCGTCAAATTGTTGCTAATGCAGGTCTTGAAGGAGCCGTTATTCTACAAAAAGTACGCGAAGGTGAAGGCGATTTTGGATACAACGCCCGCACCGAGCAGTATGAAAAACTTTTTGAAACAGGCGTTATTGACCCAACCAAAGTAGCACGTTGCGCACTGGAAAACGCCGCTTCTATCGCAGGATTACTCCTAACAACCGAGTGTGTTATCTGTGATGCTGAAGAAGAAAAATCCGCAATGCCAAACCCTGCCGCAATGGGTGGAATGGGCGGAATGGGCGGAATGATGTAATTATTCCTTTTTTAACCCTAATAAACCATACTAAGAGGCTGGTCGCACAAAACGCACCAGCCTCTTACTTTATTATTATGCCTAAACACAACCAAAAACTCGGAAAATACGGAGAAACATTAGCGCGTAATTGGTTAGAAACTAATAATTACCAAATACTTTTCCAAAATTGGCGTTTTGAGCATTTAGAAATTGATATTGTTTGCCAAAAAAGCAACCAACTTGTTTTTGTAGAAGTCAAAACTACATTCGCAAAAACGGGTTTTTTTCCTGAGATGAATATTTCTCATCAAAAGCAAGAACGTTTACGGCGGGCTGCTGCCGCATTTTACCATAAAAACCCCTCCTATACAGAACTGCCGGCTCGTTTTGATGTACTTGCCATTACAGTATTTTCAGATCAACAGCCTGAAATTCACCCTATTGAAGATGCATTTAGATAAAATTATCCCTGCAAAATACACCCAGTATTACAAATCTTTTTTACCAAAAATTTTGGTTGATGCCCAAACCGGTAGAATAATCCACAAAAAAAGCATCAAAATAGCCATAACCATTCCTAAATTATTTCCAAAAAAGGATCTAAAAACGGCGCCGGTAAATCCTAACATTGAAGAAATATCTAACTTTAAGAGTATTAATATTCTGGCTAAATCTATCGGGTTTAAGGAAACTAAGACTACGGCCGGTTTTTCTATGGGATAATCTGCAAATTGGAATAATAAGAAGAGTATTAAGACATCAAAAAAGAATGCTAATAGAAGCCACGCCATCACGGCATAGCCAATTCCTTTGGCTTTATCTCTGCTTAGGATGGAGCAAAGTGTTGCTAAGGCAGTAAAAACTCCAGCAACCAATGCTGCCATTACCATAATCATGATGGCTAAGTCAATATCTACAAATAAAAGAAGCGGTAATCCGATAGCCACAGCTAATGAAATCACCAAACAAGTCATTAATCCGGCAAATATGCTTAACCAGATAGTTTTTCGTTGAATCGGTTGGCTTAATAGCAGCTCGATAAATTCAGAACTATTGTAGATGTATATGGTAGAAAAAACGAGGGAAAATAGCGGAACTATCAGTAATACAATGTTTAGCAAGGTAGCTATTCCCTTAGTGGGGCTATCTTCTAATAAGAAAGTTCCCCAAGCTATACAAGTTATAAAAATGGTATAACCAATGATGATTTTGGATTTCAAAACATCAGTTATGACAAAACGGATGAGTTTATTCATGGGTTATTTTTTTGGAGGATTACGGATATAGCTTTTGAGATTTTGCTTTCCTGGGTTTGTTCACGTAATTCTTGGGTTTTTTGATGAAATATGATATTTCCCTCTTGCATAAAGATTACTTCGGAGATAAGCTCGTCTAACTCACTGAGTAAGTGGGAAGTTATTAGGATAAGTTTTCCGTTATTTCTTTCGCGGATAATTTTTTCTTTGAGTATATCAGCGGCGAGGGGGTCTAAGCCGGCGGTTGGTTCATCTAGAATCAAAACATCTGGGTTGAATAAAAAAGCAATTGCGGCACTTACTTTTTGGGTAGTTCCGCCACTTAGAGTACGCATTTTTTTAAACGCCATTGCCTGAAGTTGAAATTGGGTAATCAAGTCTTCGTCATAAGTAGTTATCCAAGGGCGGATGTCTTTAATCATTTCTATTACTTGATTGATTGTCATATTTTCCGGATACTTTCCAATCTGGGGCATATAACCGATGTGGTTTCGATATAGATTATCCTGCTTGATGGTTTTTCCCTGAAAAAAAATCTCACCTTGGGTAGGTAATACCATACCTAAAATGCTTTTAATCAGGGTGGTTTTCCCGCAAGCATTTGGGCCAATAAGCGCGATACACTCTCCTTTGTTTAAAGTAAGATTCACATTTTTTAAGACTGGAATCTTATTAAATTGCTTAGAAAGGTTTTTTACTTCGATTACAGTTTCCATTTTTTAATAACGGGGGAGTTATCAACAAAATTTTCGGGTGTTAAACTGGGAATAATTTTTTCAGATTTATCTAAGAGCATTACCATAAAACTTCGGTAGAGCAGCATAACTGTTGGGTTTTTTTCGGCGATTACTGAAAATAAACTTAGGGGATGATAGGGAACGTCTCCAATACTGTCTTTATCTAAGTCATAGCCTTCATACTTATCCCAATAATTTTTTTCAAAGGTATTTAGGACTAAGTTTCCGTTGGTACTAACGTCAAATGTGTTGTTTATGAAGTTATTATAACGGACCACATTATCCATACAGCTTGCTTGGATTTTTATGCCCCAGCCGTTATCCTTGAAGTTATTTCGTTCAATGATAATCCGGTTAGTGCCTTCCATGAAGATGGCGGAAGTGTTTGCATAGAAGTTATTTCCCATCATATAGGCATCGGATATTTCTTTGAGTAATATTCCATAGGCGGAATCTCCCCAATTATCTTGGTAATGGTTATTCAGCATAACTACTTTTTTAGTAAACATTACGGCTACGCCGGCACCGTTGTGCTTAAATACATTAGAGATATAGGCATCATTATCTGAAAACATAAAGTGTAATCCATAGCGGAGATTATGTTTAGAAATATTTCGCCAGATTATGGAGGCAGTTACAAATTCAAAGTAAATTCCATCTCGATGTCCTTGTATGCTATTTCCAATAATTTGGAGGCTATCGCTTTTCCAGCAGTGAATTCCATTACCGGACTGGTATTCTTCCGCAGCTTTTCCGATAAGTGTATTATTTTTGATAATACAATGGCTGCCATTTTGAATATAAACCCCAAAATAGGTATCTTCAATTCTATTTCCGATGATTGCTATATTTCTTCGGTTATAAACCTTGATGCCGGCCGGGTCTTCTAAGATGGCATGGCTTGATTGCTGAATAATAAACCCGGTAATGGTAACGGAATCTGCTTTTATGGAGATGACTTCATGCTTTTTTTCACCATCTATAATGGGATTATTTATCCCTATTAAAGTAATTGGTTTTTGGATTACCAGATTACCTTCTTGGTATTTGCCGCCATAAACTGTAATTGTATCATGTGGGTTAGCCAGCAAGAGAGCCTGCCGGATGTTTTTCAGTTGAAATTTTTCACCAACCGAAAAGACTGCTGAATATATTTTGGGGGGTGAAAATTGTCCAATGAATAAGGAGAGCAGTAAGACGGAGGTTATTTTTTTGAAGCGGCTATTTGTTCCCACGTTTGCACCTGAGTATTGTATTTAGATGCTGCTGACTCTGCATCTGATTTGTTTTTGAAAGCGGCTGTATTTCCCCCCATTGGGCTGGAAATTGCCTTTGTTGTTGTTGTTACATAATAAGATTTTTCCGCAGGAATTAAGTTGCTTTTATCCAAATAGTTGTGTACCCAATGACTCTGAATAGGTGTACTTTGATTTTGTTTGAGGTAAGCAAACATACACTCAATATCGTCAAATTTGTAGGTTCTGCCTTTTTCTGTGATTATTTCGCAGCCAAAGCGACCATCGCTGATAGTCATTTTGCAGTAGGCGCAGTTATCTTTATTCAAGGTAATTGATTCCGGCCCGGAGCTAACACAAGCTAAGAAGAACATCGCCGAAAACGGTAATATGAGCATCATTTTTTTACCCATAAACCGATTTAACAAGTTGTTTTCCAGCATAATAGCTATAACAAGAACTAAGCCGGCTATTACAAGCATAATTCCGCCAACATCAGGGAGAGAAAGTACCCCAAAGTTTAGCAGTAATTTATAGCCAATCAAGGGGGGTTGATAGGTAGCTCCGGGTACTTTTATAGCGGCATTTGGGTCTAATTCATGGCCATACTGGTATTCCCAGTGCCAAAAGTCTATCATGGAAGCAATCCCAAAAAGAATAAATACCAATGTTAAGGTATATAATGCTTTTTTTCCACCCAAAAAAGCGGTAAGAAAGAAGAACACAGAAAATCCACCAATCAAATAAGGTAATATCTTTAGTTCAACAAAGGAGTCATCGTGGATTGTTTTCATCCCGATATAGTGATTTAAGCCGTTGATTATCTGAACGTCTCCTCCCATTTTGTGCGGATAAATAAACATCCGTAATCCTTCAGGATATTGTGGTGCTTCAAAATCTATCCTCCAAAGCGGGAAGAAAAGTGCTAAGGCTAACATTAGTCCCCCGAAGGCAACTAAAATTTTTGATTTTAATGATAATTTGGAAGTATTCATAAGTATAATTTGGTTCAAAAGGAAAGGGAATAACTACCGTAAAATATTACGGTAATTATCCCCTTGATTATTATAGCTTTAAATCAAGATTATTTTTGAGCTTTTTCGTCTGCAGCGTTTTTGCCAATGCTAGCCGTTAGAGGTACATTGCTTCCGGCTGGGGAAACCCGTACATATCCCTGCATTTCTTGGTGCAAAGCACTACAAAAGTCAGTACAATACATCGGGAAAATACCGGTTTTTTCGGGTATCCACTTTAAGGTTGTAGTTTCACCCGGCATGATTAGTAGTTCACCATTATTGGCACCCTTGATAGCAAAGCCATGTGGAATATCCCAGTCTTGCTCTAAGTTTGTAACGTGGAAATACACTTCATCTCCCACTTTTACGCCTTCGATATTATCAGGGGCTATGTGAGAACGAATAGTTGTTAAGTATATGTGAACTTTATTTCCTTCACGAACTGCTTTTGTTTCTGCTTCGCCTTTAGCGACATACGGGTGTTTGTTCTCTTCAATCTTGTATATCTTATACTGATTTTTGGTAAAGAGTTCGGCAGGTGCGGCTTGCGCATAGTGTGGTTCACCAATGGTTGGGAAGTCCAGTATCAGCTGCATTTTATCGCCTGATATGTCAAACAACTGAGCACTTTGAGAAAGTTCTGGTCCTGTAGGTAAGTATCTGTCTTTGGTGATTTTGTTGTAGGCAATCACATATTTTCCATAAGGCTTTCTGGTATTACCGCCGGGTACGCAAAGGTGGCCTACAGAGTAGTAAGTTGGAACTCTATCTACTACTTTTAGTTCCTTAACGTTCCATTTTACAACTTCAGAAGAAACGAAGAATGAGGTGTAAGCAAATCCGTTAGCATCAAATTCGGTGTGTAATGGGCCTAAGCCGGGCTTTTGAACTTCTCCGTGGAGGGCAGCTTCGTATTTGATAACGGGGATTCCACCGTATTCTCCTTCAAATTGCTTTTCAGCAATAGCTGTTTGGATTTTATCAAAACTAAATACAGGTAGTAATGCAGCTAATTTACCGCTTCCTACGATATACTCACCGGTTGGGTTAACGTCGCAGCCGTGTGGAGATTTCGGGCAAGGTATAAAGTAGCAGATGTCTTTCAACTCAGCGGCATCTAACACAATGACTTCATTTTTAAATTCAGAGGTTGCTGTGTGAGTAGTCTCATTGTAAGTATTGTGAGCATATTTTACAGGTACTTTTTTTCCTTTGCCGGCTTTTAAGTATTCTTCAGCTTTTTTCCAATTTACTGCCATGATAAAGTCTTTATCATTTTTAGAAGCATTCACTTCAAGCAGTGTATTGGCTTGCTCTGTGTTGTAGCAAGAGAAGAAGAACCAACCGTGAGATTTTGCTTTTCCGCAGCGGGCTAAGTCAAAGTTAACGCCCGGAGTACGAATCTGGAAGGATAAATCCATTTTTCCGGTTTCTTTATCAACGCTGATAAAGCTGATATGTCCTTTGAAGTTTTCTTTATAGGAGCTAATCGGCACATCAGAACCGGCACCGTCAGCGGGAACGCTGAAACGGGTTCCGGCTACTACGTATTCGGTATTTTCTGTACCGTATGGTGAGCTGTGGTTACCTGCACTATTTGGCAACTCAATAATTTCGGCTGTACGGAAGGTTTTGAGGTCTATTCTGGCAATACGCGGGGTGTTATTTGCGTTACCAAATACCCACTTACCATTAACTTCTCCGTTTGTTTGGGAGAGTTCTACGTGGTGTAAATCATCCCAAGGTACAAAACCGTGTGAGGTGTTTAGCATCGGTTTTGTTTCTTCGCTGTATCCCCATCCTTTTTCTGGATCAACAGAGAATACGGGAATTACGCGAAGTAATCTACCACTGGGCAGACCATAAACGGACATTTGACCACTGAATCCGCCAGAGACGAAGTTATACAATTCGTCATATTTACCAGGAGGCACATAGGTCTTTTCGGCAGCACCACCTGTTACAGCCGAGGATGTCCCCTTAGGCTTGCAGGAAGTACCAACCAGAGTTATTCCTAATAAGGAATATAAAAAAACTGATTGTAGTTTCATAAATTTAGGTTTATTTTTAGGTTGTTTTATTACTTAGCGCCGTCATTTTTTCTCATAAACTCAAGGATATGGCGGGCATCATCGTCAGTAAGGTTTTGATTAGGCATTCTTACTAAACATATTTCAAGTTGAGCTTGAAGTTCAGGATCTTTGTCAATCATAGCATCTGGGTTTGTGATAAAGTTCATAATCCAGTAAGGTTCTTTCCTACCGGTAACACCTTTCCAGCCTGGACCAACCAGTTTTTCGTCTGTCAGCTTATGGCATGCGGAACATTTTGTTTTGAATATAGCATCACCTTTGGTAACCATGCTTTCGTCTAATGCAGCTACTTTTACGTTACTTGCGTCAAATTTACCTTCGCCGCGCTTAGGGTCATAGGAAGCTGTATTCGCTGAAGTAGCAGAATTATTTGCTGAAGGAGTTTCTTGGGAGGCACCATTAGTTCCCGATGTGTTCGTATCTTCACCGCCTTTGCATGACACTACAACAAGCGCAAACAAACAAGCGGCAGCAAAAGAGAATGAAACTATTCTTTTCATAAAAATTAAAATTACAATGCGGCAAAATTACAATGCTTACTTGATTGTTTTTGTGATAAAAGTCAAAAAAAGCATTTTTTTTTAAAAATTTTATATTATACTATTAATCAATAATTTATATATTGAATTTTGTGTGAATTATACAATTTTATTGCTAAATGAAGAAAAACATAGTTAAAATCTGATATTTATCAGGATGCAACCTGAAAAATATCAGCTAAATAAATAACCTCTTTGCAAAGATGCCAAATCAGGGAATCGCGATGGTTTCGATATTTTTTTCGCAATGCTATGTGCAAGTCGCTATATTTGCCGAATAGTTTTACGCTAATGGCATCTGTTTTTATCAAAACAATTATATAGTAGGTAAACTATTCCTCTACACATTAATATGTCGGTTAAGAACTTTGTTTTCAAGCAATATGCCCGCTTTTTTGCCCGTCCAGTATTTCAGAAATGGAATGAACTCTTATGCCACTTAGGGTTAAGAGGCTTAGGCGTTCTTAATTACTATGACCACAATATCAGTGGTGAAAAATGGCTAATTGATTATATCGCACAAAATTACCTTATTTCCGTATTTATGGACGTTGGTGCTAACGAAGGAAGTTATACCGAAATCGTTTGTAGTAAAATAAAAACTTGTTCAGCCTATTGTTTTGAGCCGATTCCGCAAAATTTTCAAAAACTATCCCAAAGACTTGGTGGAAAACCGAACATCAAGTTGTTTCAATTCGGGGTTTCTGATTCCCAAAAAGAGGCTATCTTGTATGATTATGCGCATAACCAAGGGTCGCAGCACGGATCGCTCTATAAAGACACGTTTACCAGATTTTACCAAGAACAAATCGTTGAAATCCCCATTCAACTGACAACTTTAGATAATATTGCGCAGCAAGAACAGTTATCTAAAATTCATTTCCTAAAAATAGATACCGAAGGGCACGAATTTTCTGTATTAAAAGGTGCAAAAACACTGATAGAAAAAGGCCAAATAGATATTATTCATTTTGAATTTAATGATATGAATGTAGATAGCCATGTTTTTATGAAAAACTTTGTTGAATTATTAGCAGACTTTGACTTGTACCGTTTATTACCCCAAGGATTACTACCAATACACTATCAAAAGGCTTTATTTAATGAGTTTTTTGCGTATCAAAATATAGTAGCATTTCGTAAAGGATTAAAAAAGAAATAGATATGAAACGGATAGCTGTATTTACTTCAGGTGGAGATTCTCCGGGGATGAATGCCTGCATACGGGCAGTTGTTAGAACCTGTGCCTACAATCAGGTAGAGGCAATCGGGATTAAGCGCGGATATGAAGGTATGATCGAAGGTGATTTTGTGCAACTACCGCCCAGTGCTGTTAGTAATATCATTCATTTAGGTGGAACTATGCTAAAAACAGCCCGTAGTAGCCGGTTTCTCACCCAAGAAGGCCGAAAATTAGCTTTTTTACAACTCCAAAAACACCGCATTGAAGGCTTGGTCGTTATTGGCGGAGACGGATCCTTTAAAGGGGCTGAAACCTTTTATGCAGAAACCGGAATGCCGGTTATAGGTATTCCGGGAACTATTGATAATGATTTAGTTGGAACAGATTTTACGTTGGGCTTTGATACAGCCATTAATACTGCCTTATCAGCTATTGACAAAATCAGGGATACAGCGGCCTCCCATAACCGGCTATTTTTTATAGAAGTTATGGGACGAGATGCTGGTTTTATTGCTTTATACACCGGAATAGCCTCCGGTTCAGAAGCTATTTTGGTTCCGGAAACAATTACTGATATTGAACAGCTAATCAAGCTCTTAGAAACCGGCTGGAGTCGCCAAAAATCTTCCTGTATTATTATAGTTGCGGAAGGAGACGATGCCGGAGGCGCTTTTGAAGTAGCCCAAAAGGTAAAAGAACGCTTCAATCACTATGATACCCGCGTGAGCATCTTAGGCCATATCCAACGCGGCGGAAGCCCAAGCTGCCAAGACAGAGTATTAGCTGCTAGATTGGGAGTAGCTGCCGTAGAAGCACTCTTAAATAGACAAAAAAACGAAATGGTCGGCCTGATAAACAACCAAATAACCTTCACTCCCCTCACAAAGGCCGTTAAATCAAATCATCTTTTTGACCCCAATTTACTGCGAATGGTAGAAATCCTTTCCGTCTAAAATTTATGAAACAACAACTGCTTTCTATCATCAGAAACATATTAGGCATTAACGCATTAGACAGAAAACTCGAAACCAGTATGCGCCTTAACGCACAACTTATTACGAACCAACATATTAATAATAACCCCTCCATTAACTCAATAAATCAAGTTGAATATAAAGTATTTTCAGAATGGGGAGATGATGGAATAATCCAATATTTAACCCAAAAAATTCCCACTAAAAATCGCTTCTTTGTAGAGTTTGGGGTAGAAAATTACCAAGAATCGAATACCCGGTTTTTACTTACTCAAAGTAATTGGCAGGGACTTATTTTAGATGGATCATCTGCACATATTGCAGCGATACAAAGTGCTCATTATTACTTTAAATATGACCTAACAGCCGTTTGTGCTTTCATCACTGCTGAAAATATCAATCAACTATTTCAGCAGAATAATGTTCCCGCCAGAGTAGGATTGCTTAGCATTGATATTGACGGGAATGATTATTGGGTTTGGAAATCCATTCAGTCAATAGATGCAGACATCGTAATAACTGAATACAACTCATTGTTTGGCAATGAGATAGCTATCACAATTCCGTATCAAGCAGATTTTAGCCGTGTGCAAGCGCATTATTCCAGCTTGTATTGGGGAGCATCTTTACCAGCCCTTTGTCAATTAGCTGATGAAAAAGGATACGCCTTTATGGGGTGTAATAATAATGCAAATAATGCTTACTTCGTAAAAAAAGAAATGCTAAGTTATATCCCAAACCTAAAACCACTATCACCCCAAGAAGGTTACAAAGAATCACGATTTCGGCAATCCCGGGATAAAAATGGAAACCTTACTTACCTATCTAATTCAGATGCCCGAAAATTAATCAGCGGAATGCCGGTATTTGATATTACTAAAAACCAGCTGATTACGCTATAATTTTGGATTAAAAAGTAATATTTTAATCTTTCAAAAACTTGAACGAATCAAATGTTTAGATAGCGCATGAAGGAGTCATAAATATCCCGCGTATCTAATAATTGTTTTTGATTTACTGAAGTAGAGCTGATTTGATAGCCAAAACGCTCTAACACAGTAATTACCCGTGAAATATCCGCCATACTCAATTTAATTGAAACCCAAATTCTACGGCTTTCAGGTACATTCGTAACTAATAAGCTCAATATTTTCGCATTTTCGGATTCCGTTAAGCGGGCTATTTCGCCCAGAGAAAAATCATATCGTTCCATTTCTAAAACAATGATTCCGCCGTCATGGCTAAAAGTATTTTCAGCTTGAAATTGAATGATATTTTTGGCAATTACCAGCCCAAGATAGTTGTTTTCTTGAGAAAGAACCGGTACGCAGTCTGTACCGGAATTTCCCATAATTTGAATAATATCAAAAATATGTGTATTGGGAGAAACAAAAATCTTCAAAATATCCGAAGGGTTTAAGTCTTTTAAGGTGCTGATTTGGTTTAATCGAAGTGTTTTTCGGGAAACAATACCTTGGAAGTGGTGGTCATTATGCACAATAGGCAGCCATCTTTGCCCGCTGGTGGCAAACTTGCGTACCATCGTTCGGGCAGAGTCTTCCGGGTGTAAAGTCGGTAAATTTAGGCTTAGTAAACTCTTAGCATACATAATGATTATGAATTAACAGAATGAAACACAGAATGCCTTTGCAGAAAATTTCGGACAATTTTATTAAATAATGCTGGATTTTCCATCATAGGTGCGTGCCCACAATGGTCTATAAAGTGAAGTTCTGAGTTGATTATCAGTTGGTTAAACTCATGTGCTACGTGTGAAGGAGTGATATTGTCATTTAGCCCCCAAATCAAACAAGTTGGTACTGTGATTTTTTTAATTTCGGCACGCATATTTTGTCGTTGGGCAGCTCTGGCTATCTGGATAACCCGTAACGCCTTATTGCTGTCATTCACAATTTCAAAAACCTCATCAACCAACTGTGGAGTAGCCGTTTGGGGATTGTAAAAAGTATATTCTACTCTATCTTTAATATACTGATAATCACCCCTTTTGGGGAATCCGCTTCCCATCCCAGACTCAAATAAGCCGGAACTCCCTGTTAATAGTAAGGTAGCCAACCTTTCCGGATGATTGAGTGCTAATAGCAGCGCAATATGCCCTCCAAGGGAATTTCCCAGCACATGAATTCCGGTAAGCTCTTTATGTTTTACAAAGTCTGCAACAAAGTGTGCTAACCCTTCGACGGTTGCTGAAACTTTTGTGTTTGTGTAAATAGGCATTAGCGGAATCAGAACGCGGTGGGTTTTAGCAAACTCATCCAAGACACTTGCCCAATTACTCAGCGCACCAAATAAGCCGTGCAGCAAAAGTAGCGGTTCGCCTGTGCCCTCTTCAATATATTCAAAGTGACCTGTATTCCGTAGTTCGATATTCATAGCTCTATTTCAGTACAGTTACGCAAAAAGTTCTGGTTTAGTTTCGCAAAGGTGCATAAAAATTAACAGTTTGATACCAATTTTCAATTAATAAATTTCCTTGTGTAGTTAAGATTGATTCGGGATGAAACTGAAATCCAGTTAGTTGTTTATCTTGGCTGCGAATAGCCATAATCTCATCATCGGTTGTTTTGGCTATACAAATGAGGTTTGAAGGCAAAGAATTTGGGGCAATAACTAACGAATGGTAACGCATAACGGTCATAGGTAATGATATTCCGGCAGTAAGCTCGCAATTATCGTTCCAATGAATTGTAGAGGTTTTGCCATGGAAAGGTTTGTTCAAAATAATTTGTGCACCCAGCAGTTGAGCAATAAGTTGATGGCCTAAACATATTCCTAAAACAGGGATACGTTGTTTAATGCAGGTTAAAACTATTTGTGGGGATTTTCCGGCGTTTTCCGGCCTTCCGGGGCCAGGGGAAACCACTACCGCAGTTGGCTGCTGCGCTAAATAGGGTTCTATAAGCGGTGAATCATTCCGAAATACCAGAATCTCTTCCGGTAAATAGGCCAATAAATCAACTAAGTTGTAGGTAAAAGAGTCGTAATTATCAATAACGACTATCACAGAACGATGAGTTTACTTGGATAACAGTCTTTTAGCTATTTCGGAAATCAGTTTTCCATCTGCTTGGCCGGCAAGTTGCTTAGTAGCTGCGCCCATTACTTTTCCTAAGTCGCTTGGTGCAGCGGCGTTTACTTCCGTAATAATTGTCTTGATAATCTGCTCTAATTCTTCGGGAGAAATTTGTTTTGGAAGGAATTTATTGATGATGGTGAGCTCTGCCTGCTCTGAGTCTGCTAAATCCTGACGATTACCGGCTAAGTACTGCTCTATGGCATCTTTACGTTGTTTTGCTTGTTTTTGTAATAGCTTTAGCTCTTGGTCAGGAGTTAGGTCTCCGGTTTGGCCTTCGGCAGTTTCAGCTAAAAGGATAGCCGCTTTGAGGGACCGGAGTGCCCGTAGAGCGGCTTCGTCTTTTTGCTTCATCGCATCTTTAAGGTTCTGATTGATTGTTTCTTTTAATGTCATTAACTTGTTGAAAAACTTCGCAAATTTATGAAAAGTACTGGGTAAAAGTAAGTAAGTTTGCATACCAATAATTTTTCGTGAGTTCACCCGTTACGCCCTATCAAGGCTCTGCTTCATCCAAAAAAGCCCAAGTAGAGAAAATGTTTGATAATATTGCCGGCACCTATGATTTGTTAAATCACTTATTGAGTGCAGGGATAGATACTCGGTGGCGGAAGTATGCTATTCGCCAATTACTTGATTTAAAGCCCGAAACAATACTGGATATTGCAACCGGTACCGGAGATTTTGCTATTTTGGCAGCCAAAACGCTAAAACCAAAGCAACTGATTGGCCTCGATTTATCTGAAAAAATGTTGGCTAAAGCACGTGAAAAAGCTGGGAAAAAAGGGCTTTCTATTGATTGGATAAAAGGGGATTCTGAAAAACTTCCTTTTGCAGACAATACCATTGATGCGATTACGATTGGTTTTGGGGTTCGTAATTTTGAGAACTTACAGTTGGGATTATCGGAGGTACTGCGTGTCTTGCGCCCGGGCGGTAAAGCCGTTATCTTAGAACCTTCTAAACCCAAAAAATTCCCGATGAAGCAGCTATTCAGTTTCTATTTCCACACGGTGCTTCCATTAGTTGGTAAAATCATCTCAAAAGATTCATCAGCTTACACATACCTGCCGGAGTCCGTCAAGGTTTTTCCGGAAGGAGATACTTTTTTGGATATTTGCCACCAAGCTGGATTCCGTAAAACATTTTGGCAACCGCTTACGTTTGGTATATGCGCTTTTTACTGCTTAGAAAAATGATACGCTCAATAATACGTTTGGCCGTTTTACTGCCTATATTTATTGGCTTTTTAAAGCCGGCTTTAGCCCAAAACAATATTCATTATGATCTTCGTCAATTTAACTTAGGGTTTTTAATGGGCTTAAATATCGCTGATGTAAAAATTAAGTATAACCATTTAAGTACTAATTATGATAAGGCCGGAGATTTATCAGAAATTGACGCATTATCTTCGCCGGGTATAACCCTGGGTATGATTACCAATACTAAGCTACTTCCTAATTTTGACTTCCGCTTTATCCCGTCCATTTCTCTACAGCAACGAAATTTTAACTATCACTTTGCCAGCCACAAGAAAATTTCTTATTTTCAGTATCAAGATTCTATGGTAAAAAAGCGGTTAGAATCTGCCAATTTAGATTTACCGGCGATGATTCGGTTTCGTTCTAATTTCTACAAAAACTATCGTGTGTACGTGATGTCTGGAATAAAATATTCTATTAATTTAGCCAGTGATAAACGGTCTCGCGATGACCCAAATGTTATCAAAATAGATAAAAGAGATTGGAGCTGGGAAGTTGCAGCCGGAATTGAAATTTATGGTGATAGGGTAAAACTTACACCGGAAATCCGCTATTCACTTGGGCTTAGAAACGTTTATGCCCCTGAAAATACAGATTTCGGAGACAGAATATCCCGTATGAACACCCAAGCCATCTTGATTTCTTTGAACTTTGAATAATTGTAATTCAAAAAAACTCATTTTTGTATCACTGATTCAGGAAAATTAAGATTTCCCTAAATCAGTTTTTAATTTAATATATTAATTTTTAACAACTTAAATATTGTATGAATATTGCCGTAGTAGGTACTGGGTATGTTGGTTTAGTAACAGGGACTTGTTTTGCAGAGTCCGGAAATAATGTGGTTTGTGTAGATATTGACCCTGAAAAATTGCAAAAACTGAATAGCGGGATTATTCCTATTTATGAACCCGGCTTAGAAGCAATGTTTTTGCGAAATATTAAGGAAAAACGACTGACTTTTACCAATAACTTAGCTGAAGCTGCTAATAATAGTGAGATTATCTTCTTAGCTCTACCAACTCCTCCAATGGAAGACGGATCGGCAGACTTAAAATATGTATTGAATGTAGCAAAGGACTTAGCCAAAATTATCAAAGACTATAAAGTCGTTGTTAATAAAAGTACTGTTCCCGTAGGGACTGCCGATAAGGTAAAAGCTATTTTCACAGAGAACACCCAAGTTCCTGTTGATGTGTGTTCTAATCCTGAGTTTTTGCGGGAAGGTTCTGCTGTAGAAGACTTTATGAAGCCGGAACGTGTAGTTGTGGGCACAGACTCAACACGGGTAGTTGAACTCATGAGCCGGCTGTACAAACCCTTTGTAATGTCCGGTAATTCCGTTATTTTCATGGATATACGAAGTGCAGAACTCACTAAATATGCTGCTAATTCCTTTTTAGCAACCAAGATTACCTTTATGAATGAAATTGCTAACCTATGCGAGCGCGTAGGCGCAGATGTAGATAATGTTCGGATAGGCATTGGCTCCGATAGCCGAATCGGAAAACGATTCTTATTTCCGGGCATAGGTTACGGTGGCTCCTGCTTCCCCAAAGATGTACAAGCATTACATCACACCGCTACTGAATATCAATATGATTTTCAAATACTTACAGCAGTTATGGCTATTAATAATCACCAAAAAGAGATTTTAATAGATAAAGTTATATCATTTTTTGGGGAGGATTTAACCGGTTTATCTTTTGCCGTTTGGGGGCTTGCGTTTAAACCGAATACAGACGATATAAGAGAAGCACCAGCCTTAGTGATTATTCAGGAACTTTTAGCACGTGGAGCAGCTATTACCGCCTTTGACCCAGAGGCAATCAGCGAAGTAAAAAAACATTATCCTCAGCTAAATATTACCTTTGCCGCTAACCGTGATGAAACCCTTAAAAATCAGGATGCCTTACTTATTGTTACCGAATGGAATGAGTTTAGAACCCCTGATTTTGGAAAAATGAAAACCCTACTTAAACAACCGGTGGTTTTTGATGGCCGTAATATCCTTAATATCAATGAAATGCAATCACTTGGTTTCTACTATAATTCCATTGGCCGCCAAACAGTAGATGGGCGTAAAAAGACCTGACTTTTTCTATAAAGAGCGAAGATTCAAGAGCTAATTCGATAAAAAGCTACCTGTAAATTTGTACTGACGTTAGTCAATCACAAAACAGGTAGCTTTTTTAGGCTAAGGCGAGCTTTTAGGCGGTTATCACCTTCAATCTTTTTCGGATTTCTTCTACTTGATTGCGAAAATCTCGCTGGGTATCTACTAAATCATTAACAGTTTGAACTGCATGAATCACTGTTGAGTGGTCTCTTCCACCGAAATAAGAACCTATTGTTTTGAGAGAAGTATTTGTCAATTCTTTGGCAAAGTACATAGCTACTTGGCGCGCCTGAACGACTTCGCGTTTACGTGTCTTGTCCTTAAGTAGCTCTACTTCTAACTTGAAAAATAAACTAACCTCATTGGTAATTGTTTCGATAGAAAGCTCTCTATCATGCTGACGTACAAGGCTTTTAACAACTGCTTTGACCATATTTAGGTCAATTTCTTTTCTTTGTAATGAGCTTTGGGCTAATACGGATATAACTACTCCTTCCAGTTCTCTGATATTAGAAGAAACGTTATGAGCTATGTATTCTATGATTTCGTCAGGTAGAGATATTCCATCTTGATACATTTTCTTGCGGAGTATCTCCATCCTTGTGCCAACGCTGGGTGGGCATAGCTCTACGCTTAAGCCCCACTTAAACCGTGATATGAGGCGTTCTTCTATATTTTTCAAATCTTTGGGGGCGCAATCCGCCGCTAATATGATTTGCTTTTGCTTCTGGTGCAACTGGTTAAATACATGGAAGAAGTTATCTTGGGTTTTATCTTTGCTTGCTAAAAACTGAATATCATCCACAATAAGAACATCTACCAACTGATAATGAGCCAGAAAAGCACTTAGATTATTACTGCGTACAGAATCTACAAAATGGCTCACAAAGCGTTCAGCGGAAACATATAAGACTACCTTATGTGGGTGGTAACGCTTTACTTCGTTTCCGATAGCTTGAATCAGGTGCGTTTTTCCTAAGCCAACTCCGCCGTAAACAAATATTGGATTGAAAGACGTTTGGCCGGGAGTTGCAGCTATGGTGCTGCCAGAGGTACGTGCTAAAGAATTGCACTCTCCTTCAATAAAATTATCAAAAGTATAATTTGGGTTTAATTGCGGATCTATACTTGCTTTCTTAAGACCCGGAATAACAAAGTGATTAATCGGCTCTTTTCCGGATTGTATCGGCAGAGATACCAGCGGATTCTTTGCACCATGGCCGTGAGCACTCGTAGGAATGTTTACGGTGCATGATTCAAGCGGATTATCTACAACTACAATTGAATAAACTAACTGTGTCTCAGTGCCTAAGACGTGCCTTATAGTCCGTTTAATTAAGTCAATATAATGCTCCTCAAGCCACTCAAAGAAAAATTGGCTGGGTACTTGGATTGTTAAAATTTTATGTTCATATTTGAGGGGGACAATGGGCTCGAACCATGTTCTATAACTTTGAGCGTTGATATTATCGCGGATTTTGGTCAGACACCTCCCCCAAATCTCTCGTACATTCATTTCCATATCTATTTCTAATACTGCTTGTGTGTTTTTACTTTGGTCTAACATCCCTAAATCTTTGTGGATATTTTGTTGGGTTTATGTGTACAAAATTCAGTAGTTTTCCGCTATGCCGGCAAAGAAAATTCCAAGTTTTTGCCTAACCATTGATTTTCAGGCAGAAAAAAATTAGGCAAATTTCCACAGATAAAATTTAACCTAATCTAAATTTGTTGATTCTTTTAAAGTGCATTTCTGGTTTTTTCTACTTGGCTAATAATCAAAAGTTTCTACAAAATAGCTGATTATAGTAGAGTTTCAAAAATCAAAATACCCATAAATAACTAATAATAAAATAGTTAAAAAATCAACACCTTGTATCTTAGAGAATTACATCTG